>JBDTGE010000139.1:0-4185 GCA_039937575.1 Jatrophihabitantaceae bacterium | reverse complement strand
GCCGTCAACGCTATCGTCGACGGCCGGCATGCGAACGACGTCGGGCTCGCCATTGTCGGCCGATCACGTGCCCGAGACGGACGAGCTGATCGTCGAACGCATACGCGGGGCGGGTGCGATCACGCTGGGTAAGACGAACGTGCCCGAGTTCGCCGCCGGTTCCCACACGTTCAACCCGGTGTTCGGCCTCACCCGCAACCCCTACGACCTGACCCGTTCGGCCGGGGGATCAAGCGGCGGAGCGGCGGCCGCGCTGGCCGCGGGAATGGTGCCGCTGGCCGAGGGAAGTGACATGGGCGGCTCGCTCCGGAATCCGGCATCGTTCTGCAACGTCGTCGGACTACGTCCGTCACCGGGTCGGGTCCCGAGCTACCCGTCGACGCTTGCGTGGCAGACGATGGGCGTCCAGGGGCCGATGGGACGTACCGTCCAGGACGTCGCGCTTCTCCTCTCGGTCATCAGCGGGCCGGACAACCGCAGCCCGATCGCGCTGGACGATCCCGGGATCGGGTTCGCCGCCCCGCTGGCGAGCGAGCCGGCCGGCCTTCGCGTCGCCTGGTCGCCGGACCTGGGCGGCAGCGTCGACGTCGACCGCGAGGTCAGGGACATCGTCACCGGCCAGGTCACGGTGTTCGCCGAACTGGGCGCCCGGATCGACGAGGCGTGCCTGGAGTTCTCCGGCGCCGAGGAGGCGTTCCGGACGCTGCGGGCCTGGAGCTTCGCGTACAACCTGGGCGACGCGGTTCGCGCGCATCCGGACCAGGTCAAGGCCAGCGTGATCTGGAACGTCGAGCAGGGTCTGCGCCTCACCGGCAGCGACCTCGCCCGTGCGGAGGGCCTGCACACCGAGCTCTTCCATCGGGCCCGAGCGTTCTTCGAGCAGTACGACGTCCTCATCCTGCCGACCAGCCAGGTCGCGCCCTTCGACGCGGAGCTGGAGTACCCGCTGTCGATCGACGGTCGCAGGCAGGACACCTACCTGGACTGGATGCGCTCGTCGTACTTCGTCACGGTCACCGGGTGCCCCGCCCTGTCCGTGCCGGCCGGGTTCACCGCCGCCGGGCTACCGGTCGGCCTGCAGATCGTCGGTCCCCATCGCGCTGAGCGTCGGGTGCTGCAGGTGGGCCATGCGTTCGAGCAGGCGACCGGCTTCGGATCGGTCCGGCCGTCACTGGCCGCTCGGCTCGGACCCTGATGCTTGCGCGACGGCTCGGGCCTGCCCCTAGACTTGGCGGTCGGCGCAGGGAGGGGTGTCAGCATCGTCAGTGGAAGCGAGCCCGCGAGTGCGTACCTGCCGTCCGCGACGGCTGAGTGCCCGACGTTCGTCGAGGACAGCGAGTGGGTGCCGCTTGTTGACGGCACCGAGTACTTCAGCCAGCTCGACGTTCTGCTGCGTGACCTCGGCGTCGGGGACAGCGTCCAGGTCAGCGGTCTGGACGTCGATCCGATGCTCGACCTCACCGGCCTGAGTCAGGGCGAGGCCGGGTACGCCGCGTTGGGACAGCGGTTGGCGGCCGGCGCCGCAGCCGGCGCGGAGATCCGGATGTTGCTGGCCGGCAAGATTGCCGCCCGTTCGGTACCGGTGTCATCACTGGGCGGCTTTCGCGAGAGCGTGCGCCACGCCGACACGTTTCGCGCGTTGCGCCCGGGCGTCGAAGGCCCGGCGCCGCTCGCGACCTGCGTGCTGGTCGACTACAGCGGCCCCCTGCTGGGCTCCAACCATCAGAAGGTCGTCGTCGTGGGACGCGGCGGCGAGCTGACCGCATTCGTGTGCGGCATCGACCTCGTCCAGGACCGCTTCGACGGGGCACCGCACGATCGGTTGCGGCTGGACGACGAGCGGTGGGGCTGGCACGACGCCGCCGTCCGACTGAGGGGACCGGCGGCCGGCCGCGTGCATCAGATCCTGTCCCGGCGCTGGGACGAGGCGGCATCGCTTCCGCGCCGATGGTTCCCGCGTGGACACCCCGCGCGAGTGCGGCGGCTGAACCCGGCGCACCCGGCCGGGTCACCGTCGCCGGCCGCCAGCCAACCCAGCCGGTCCAGCCCGGGAACCGCGGTGCGAGTGCTGCGGTCGGTGCCGGCGGGCAAGGTCGACTCCGTCCTGCCCGGGCGACGAGGAGCCTGGCAGCACCTGCCGGACACGGGGATCCGCGAGATCCATGCCACGCTCGTGCACGCGTTGTCGGCGGCCCGCCGCTACGTCTACCTGGAGGACCAGTACCTGCAGGAGTTCCTCGGCGGCAGCAGCGAGTTCGAGCTCTACCCACACCTGCGGGCCGCAGCACGGCGGGGCGCGAAGGTGATCATGGTCGGTTCGGGCGTCCGTGATCCGGAAGACCCCGGCGTGTATCTGCGACCGATCAACCATGATCTGAACCGCGACCTGAAACGCAAGATCGTCGATCGGTTGGCGGCGGAAGACGAGATCGACTTTGCGGTGCACAGGGTTGAGCACCTGACGGTGCACGCCAAGCTGATCCTCATCGACGACGTCTTCGCGTGCATCGGCTCGGCCAACATGTTCAGCCGATCGATGGGCGGCACCGACAGCGAGGTGAGCACCGCGGTGAGCACGACGACCACCCTCGTCCGCGAGCTTCGGGTGCGCCTGTGGGCCGAGCATCTGCGCGCCCCGCTGACGCCCGGTTTGCGTGTCGCGTTGGCGGATCTGGATCTGGCGCTCGGTATCTGGCGTAGCGAGTGGCTGCCTTCGCACTACCCGCCGTTCACCTGGCATCGGCCGGGAGCGCCGGAGGGCTACACGCCGGCTGAGTCGGTCCTTCGCGCGGTCTGGCCGTAAAAGGCCGAGGGTCATTCTCTGGTCCTGCTCTTGTGCCGCGATCGAAGAGCGAACTCTGATGTAGTCGTCGCCGTCGCGCTTCAGCGCGATGCGCGTCAGGCGTTCTGCGGCGGCAGGGCGGTGATCATCGGAGTGTCCACGGTCAGCGGGCCGAGCTTTCCGGCCCCGCCGGGCGAGTCGAGCGGGGCGTCCTGGCCGGGCAGCGTCGCGCTGAAGAAGCGATCGTTCTCGGCCGTGTACTCGTGCCACTTCTCGGGCAGGTCGTCCTCGTAGAAGATCGCCTCGACCGGACACACCGGTTCGCACGCGCCGCAGTCGACGCACTCGTCCGGATGGATGTAGAGCATCCGGCCACCGGTGTAGATGCAGTCGACCGGGCACTCCTCGACACAGGCCAGGTCCTTGACGTCGACGCACGGTTGTCCGATCACGTAGGTCATGCCCGCGAGTTTACACAACATGACTCGTAGTAATAGGGCGGGATCGGACCAGGAGGGACCGTCGAGATGATCCGTCTGGCCGCGGGCCGTCCTTCGACAAGCTCCCACCGTCATCTGTTTGCTTATTCAGCCAAGTAGACTTTATTATAATTAGCATGAACCTGACTGAGCGGGAGCAGCAGATCGTCGGTCTGCTCCGCCGTGACCCGATGATCGGGTCGCAGGCGATCGCCGAGCGGCTCGGCACCACGCGGGCCTCGGTCAACGTCCACCTGTCCAACCTGGGCAAGAAGGGCGTCATCCTCGGGCGCGGCTACATCCTCGGTGAGGAGCCCGGCGTGGTCGTCATCGGCGGAGCCAACATGGACGTCAAGGCGCGAAGCACCGGGCCCGCGATCCAGGGCACGAGCAACCCGGGCGTGGGGTCGATGGCGCCCGGGGGGGTCGGCCGCAACATCGCCGAGAACCTGGCCCGGCTCGGCACGCGAACCCATCTGGTGACCGCCGTCGGACGCGACACGATCGGCGACGGCCTGCTGGCCCAGACGTCCGCGGCCGGCGTGCGCATCGAGTACGTGTGCCGCACCGACCTGCCGACCGGCACCTACACCGCCGTGTTCGACGCCGACGGTGAACTGCTTCTGGCCGTGGCCGACATGGGCGCGACCGCCGAGCTCGGCCCGGACCAGATCAACGACGCGCGCGATGTCATCACCACGGCCGACATCGTCGTCCTCGACAGCAACCTCGCCTCCGCCACCCTCGAACACGCGCTCGACATCGCGTCGACCGCGGGCGTCCGCACCATCCTCGAGCCGGTGAGCGTGCCCAAGGCCGCCGCGCTCGCGTCCTACATCACGGCCGACCGGCCGCTGTACGCCGTCACTCCCAACCAGGACGAGCTGAGCGCGCTCACCGGGTTGCCCGCGCGCACCGATCGCC
>JBDTGE010000138.1:0-7165 GCA_039937575.1 Jatrophihabitantaceae bacterium | reverse complement strand
GGAGGCCGAGGTCACGCGATCCTTGCTGGACCTGCCGCTGTTCGACCAGTCCGGCCGGTTCCTGATCGAGCGGTTGACGACCGGACTGCAGGCCGCGCCGGACCTGCTGCCGGGCCAGCTGGTGGTGGCGCCCATCGTGGCCGGCGGCACCGATCACGGCCGCATCGTCTCCTACGGCCGGCAGGCCGGGCTCGGAACGGTCACCATGCAGGCGCTCGAGCGCGCAGCCACGGTCGCGGCACTGGCCATCACCAAGCAGCTGGCGGTCTCGGCCGTCGAGTCCAAGTTCCGTGGTGACTTCCTGCGGGACGCCCTGCTGGGCACCGCCGGCCCGGTCGAGCAGGTCGTCGACCACTGCACGCAGCTCGGCTGGAACGTCGCCCGCCCGCTCGCGGTGGTGGTCGGCCAGCTCGATGACTCCGAACCCAGCGGCGTCCAATCCAGCGGCGTCCAATCCAGCGGCGACGGCCACACGATTGCCGGGCGCACGGCCCAGGACCGGCTGACCGCGGGCTGGGAGCAGGTGGTGCACCGGCTGGACAGGACCGCGCCGGTCGTGGGTTTCCGGCACGAGGTGGTGGCGCTGGTGCCGGCCAACGGCGACATCACCAAGGTGGTCGCCGACCTGCTGGCCGCGGTGACCGGCGACCGCGGCGGCGGGCGGCGCTCGTTCAGCACCGGGGTCAGCCGGGTGATCGACTCCGTGGCCGATCTGCCGCTCGCGTACGGCCAGGCCCGCAAGGCGGTCGCGGTCGGTCGCCGCACCCACGGCCCGGGCACGGTGGCGCACTTCGACAGCCTCGGCGTGCACCGGCTGCTGTCGCTGGTCAGCGACAGCGCCGAACTGCACTCGTTCGCGGCCGAGGTCTTGGGCGTGCTGGCCGAGGACACGCCCGAGGTCGCCGACCTGCGCCAGACCCTGCAGGCGCTGCTGGACACGAACTGCAACGTGGCCGAGACGGCGCGGGCGCTGCACTTCCACTACAACACGCTGCGCTACCGGATCGGCAAGCTCGAGGGCATCGTCGGGCCGTTCACCACCGATCCCGAACTGCGGCTCGGGGTCGCGCTCGCCCTGCGCGTGGTCCAGATGCGCGGCCTGTAGCCGCGTCCGCCATGGGGGTTGCGCCCCATTTCATCCTTCGTTCACCGCGAAGCCGGGCGCTCGACGTCGCGCCTGCCCAGACTCGGTTCGTCGCTGCCGTCCGATCGAGGAGCCCGCATGTCACCGTCTCCGTCCCGTCGCACGTTCCTCGGCGGGGCCGCGGTCACCGCCGGTGTGCTCGGAGCCCTGCCGCTGCCGACCGCAGCGGCAGCCCCGCCCGCCCGCTCGCGCCGGGGTTCGCTCGAGGACATCGAGCACGTCGTGATCCTGATGCAGGAGAACCGATCGGTCGATCACTACTTCGGGACCATGCGCGGGGTGCGGCGACTTCGGCGACAAGACCGCGCTGAGCTTCGCCGACGGCCGGACGGTCTTCCAGCAGCCCGACGCGACGCGGCCGGACGGCGGGTTCCTGCTGTCGTGGCACGCGAACACGACGAGGATGGACAGCCAGGACCTGACCGGGAACGACCACAGCTGGGGCGGCGTCCACACGCAGTGGGCGAACGGTACGAACACCGGGTTCGTGGCTGAGACCGGCGAACACAGCGCTGCCTACTTCGACCGTGACGACGTCCCGTTCAACCGCGCGCTGGCCCAGGCGTTCACCTTCTGCGATCAGTACTTCTGCTCGATCAAGGGCCCGACAACGCCCAACCGGCTGTTCCACTGGTCCGGCACGATCGACCCCACGGGGTGGCCGGCGGCCCGGCGATCGCCAACCCGGACGACTACAACCCGGTCTACACCTGGACGACCTACCCCGAGCGGCTGCAGCGGGCCGGGGTCTCGTGGCAGGTGTTCGCCAACGACGAGGTCGGCGACGGCGGGGGTGCCGACGGCTTCGTCGGCGACTACCCGGCCGTCGCGATCGTGAGCGGCCTCGAACGCCGGCCGAAGCGGGTGCCGATCACGCCGGGCTCGCACCGGATCGTCGCCGATCCGATCGCCAACGCCCACGGCTGGTACGACATCACGGTCGAACTCGACGGGGACGAGGACTTCCGGCAGCGCTTCGCCGCTCACCTGGAGAACGGGCAGAACAGCGTCACCGGCTGACGCGATCGCCTACTCGGGCTCGACGTACTCGACCTCGGGCAGCCGGTCGAGAACCGAGCGGCCGGCGTCCTTGACCTCGTCGAAGACCTGCTGCTGCTGCGCGGTGATCCGCTCGTCGACCAGCGTGCTCAGCGCGAACGCGATCGCTCCGGTCTGACGCACGGTGACGTCGTCGACCAGCGGCTGCCGGCTCGAGGTGATCGCGACGGCGCCGGCCGCCCCGTTGTCGTCCTGGACCACGCCGACCGTGAACCGCTCGCGGGGGTTCGCCGCCGCCGCTGCGTAGTGCTCGCGCAGCGTGAGCAGCAACTGGTGCCACTCCGGCCCGTCGCCGGCCGTGACGGCGGCCTTCACGTCGTCCTCGGTCAGCGAACCGTCGGCCGAGAAGCACCGGGCGTAGGACAGCAGCGCCACCGTCCACACCGACTCGATCAGGACGTCGTCCGGTGCCCCGCCCTCGGCGGCGAGAGCGGCGATGAGTCGCTCGCAACAGCGCAGCACGGTCTGCAACTCCTCGAACGTCGTGACGAGGGCGACCAGCTTCAGCGCGCTCGGCGACTCCAGCCGCCGCACGGTCGGCTGCGGGGCGGTGGCGGTGGGAGTGCTGTTCAACATGGCGATGACTTCCTTGTCCTATAAGGGGTACGGCGTCACCGGAAGAAGGTGGCGTACAGCAGGAACAGGTTCAGCAGGGTGATCGTCGCCGAGATGCCGCACATCGCGACGGTGGTGATCCGCCGGTCGACGAACGCCCCCATCACGTCGCGGCGCCGGGTCAGCATCGTCAGTGGGAACAGGGCGAACGGGATGCCGAAGGAGAGCAGGACCTGCGAGACGATCAGGCTGTCGGTCGCCGGCAGGCCCAGGCCGAGCACGATCAGGGCCGGCAGCATCGTGACCCCGCGCCGGACGTACAGCGGGATGCGCCGCCGGATGAAGCCCTGCATGACGACCTGGCCGGCGTACGTACCCACGCTGGACGAGGACAGGCCGGAGGCGAGCAGCGCGACGGCGAAGGCGAGCGCGGCGCCCCCGCCGGCATACCGGGTGAGACTGGCGTGCGCCGCCTCGATCGAGTCACCGCCCCGGCCCGCCGAGCGATGCGACAGCGACGCCGCGACGATGATCATCGCCAGGTTGATCACGCCGGCCACGCTGAGCGCCACCACGACGTCGAGCCGTTGGAAGTGCAGCAGCTGGCGTCGCTCGCCGTCGTCCCGGCAGGCCACGCGGCGCTTGGTGAGCGCGGAGTGCAGGTACACGACGTGCGGCATAACGGTCGCCCCGACGATGCCGGCGGCGAGCAGCACGCTGTCCGAGCCGACGAACCGGGGCGTCAGCCCCGAGGCGATCCCGCCCGGACTCGCCCCGACGATCGCCAGGTCGTACATGAAGCCGAGCAGGACGATCCCGAGCAGGGCCACGATCGCGAGCTCGAACCGGCGGTGGCCCCGCTGTTCCAGGGCCAGCACGCCGAACGCGACCACCGCCGTGATGGCTCCGGCGGGGAACAGCGGCACGCCGAACAGCAGGTTCAGCCCGATCGCCGCTCCGACGAACTCCGCTAGGTCGGTGGCCATCGCCACGAGTTCGGCCTGCGCCCAGAGCCCGCGCGACACCGTCCGGGGGAAGTGCTCCCGGCACAGCTCCGGCAGATCGCGGCCGGTGACGACGCCCATCTTCGCCGACTGGTACTGCACGAGCATCGCCATCAGGTTCGCCACCACGACGACCCAGACCAGGGCGTAGCCGAAGCGCGCGCCGGCCGAGAAGTTGGTCGCGAAGTTGCCCGGGTCGATGTACGCGACCGCCGCCACGAACGCCGGCCCGAGCAGGATCAGCCCGCCCCGCAAGCGCCCCCGCGCGCGAAGCGCGGCGAGCGCGCTGAGCCCCTCGGGCTCGGGTGGGTCGCTACTCGGCGGCGGGGACGCCCGGGCCCCCGCGGGAGCCGGCGAACTCACGGCACCAACTTGCCCTGGTCAGGCTGGCCCGCGAAGCGGAGGTGAGCGTTTACTCCGGTGCTCACGGCACGTCACCCGACCGACGGTCCGAGGCCCAGGGACTGTGGCGTGCTCGAGTCCGGCGACGGCTGGTGCAGGCCCTCGTCCAGCTGCCCGAACTCGGTCATCAGCGAGCGGCTCCCGCCCCAGGGGGTCTGCTCCTCGGCGATCAGCGTGTTCGTGGTGAGCAGCAGGCCGGCGACCGATGCCCCGTTCTGCAGCGCCGAACGGCAGACCCGCAGCGGGTCGATGATGCCCATCTCGATCATGTTCCCGTAGCGGCCCTCGAGGGCGTCGAAGCCCTCGTCGACCCCCATCCGGGACATCTCGTCCACGACTTCCTGGCCGGAGTAGCCGGCGTTGGTCGCGATCAGATAGGCCGGTTCGGTCAGCGCCCGGCGCACGATCTCCACGCCGATCGCGTAGTCGCTGTTGGGCCGTTCCACGTTCAGCTCGTCCAGCACGAACGCCGCGTGCATGAGTGCCGCGCCGCCGCCGGCGACGATGCCCTCGGCCATCGCGGCGCGGGTCGCCGACAGCGCGTCCTCGACCCGGTGCTGCAACTCGGTGAGCTCGGCGTTGGTCGGGGCGCCGACCCGGATGACCGCGACCTTGCCGGACAGCGCGCCGATCCGCTCGGTGAGGACGTCCTCGTCGACACCGAACGTGGCCCGCTGCAGCTCGGCCCGCAGCTGGGCCAGCCGGAACCCGATCTGCTCGCTGCCTCCGGCCCCGTCGATGATCGCCGTCCGGTCGGCGGTGACCCGGACCTGGCGGGCCCGCCCGAGCTGATCGAGCGTCATCGTCTCCAGGCTGAAGCCCGAGTGCTTGCTGAAGACCTTGCCGCCGACGATCGTGGCGATGTCCTCGAGCTTGCGCAGCCGGCGGTCGCCGAAGCCGGGGGCCTTGGTCGCGACGCACTGGAACACACCGTTCACGTGGTTGTGCACCAGCATGCTCAGCGCCGAGCCCTCGATGTTCTCGGCGATGATGACCAACGGCCGCGGTTCGCGCATCACCTTGTCCAGTAAGGGCATCAGCTCCTGGACCTTGGTGATCTTCTCGCTGCACAGCAGGATGTACGGATCGTCGAGGATGGCCTCGAGGCTGGCCGGGTGGGTCACCAGGTACGGCGAGACGTACCCGTTGTCGTACTCGAAACCCTCGACGAAGTCGACGCTCATCCCGTTCTCGGTCGAGTCCTCGACGGTGACGATCCCGCCGTCGCCGACCGTGAACAGCGCCTTGGCCAGCACGGCGCCGACCCGGTCGTCGTCGTTCGCCGAGATCGCGGCGACCCGGGCGTAGTCGGCCTCGGTCACGACGGGGTGGGCCACCTTGTGCAGCTGCTCGACCAGCCGCGCGACCGCGAGGTCGACCCCGCGCTTGACCAGCACCGGGTTGCCGCCCTCACCGATCGCCTTCATGCCCTCGCGGATGATCGCCTGGGCGATCACGGTCGCGGTCGTGGTGCCGTCGCCGACGATGTCGTTGGTCTTGATCGCCGCTTCCTTGACCAGCTGCGCGCCCATGTTCTCGAACTGGTTGCCGAGGTGGATCTCCCGCGCGATGGTCACCCCGTCGTTCGTCACCACGGGCGAGCCGGTGATCTTCTCCAGGATGACGTTGCGCCCCTTGGGACCCAGGGTGGACTTGACGGCCTCGGCGAGCTGGTCGACTCCCGACAGCAACAGGCTCCGTGCGTCCTCGCCGAATCGCAGTTCCTTGGCCATTGGTCCTCCTGGGGCTACGGATGGGCAGTGGGATCGGACGGAGCCGCGCTGGTGAAACTCCGCTGGTGAACTCCGCTAGGGGACGAGGATCGCCCGCCCTCGGACGAGCCCGGCGTCGAGATCGTGCAGCGCCTGTTGCGCCTCGTCAAGCGGGTAGGTCTTGGTGTGCAGGGTTACCTTCCCGGCCTGGGCCAGGACCATCAGCTCGGCCAGCTCGTTGTAGGTGCCGACGATGTTTCCGATGATGTTGCGTTCGGTGGAGATGACGTCGAGGGTCGGGACGACGAGCGTGCCGCCGTACCCGATGACGAAGTACGAACCGCCGGGCCGCGTCATGGCGAACCCCTCGTTCTCGGCGCCCTCCTCGGCGACGAAGTCGAGCACGACGTCGGCGCCGTTGCCGTCGGTCAGGTCCTTGACCGCGTCGACCTGCTTGCCGTCGGCGAGGACGGTCTCGTTCGCCCCGAGCTGGCCGGCCAGTTCGAGCGCGGCCGGGTTGCGGTCGACCACGATGATGTTGGTCGCCGTGAGCGCGCTGAGGCACTGGATGCCGATGTGCCCGAGACCGCCGGCCCCGATCACCGCGCACGTCGTGCCCGGGTAGAGAAGCGGAATCGCCTTGCGTACCGCGTGATACGCGGTGATGCCGGCGTCGGCCAGGGCGGCGACGTCCTCGGGCTTGGTGGCCGCGTCGAGCTTGACGCAGGCCCGGGCCGAGGTGAGCAGGTACTCGGCCATGCCGCCGTCGCTGTCCAGCCCCGGGAAGTTGCTCGCGCTGCAGTGCATGTCCTGCCCGGCCCGACAGGCCCGGCACAGACCGCACGTCGGCGTCGGATGCAGGATCACCGTGTCGCCGACGGCCACGTTGGTGACGGCCGAGCCGACCTCGTGCACCCAGCCGGCGTTCTCGTGGCCGATCGTGTACGGCAGCGCGACGTCCATCGCCGCGGCCCACTGCCCCAGGATGATGTGCAGGTCGGTGCGGCACACGCCGGCGCCGCCGATCTTCACCACCACGTCCAGCGGCCCCTTGACCGTCGGCTCCGGCACTTCGTCGATGACCGGCTGCTCGTTGTACGCGTGCAATCGGACGGCTCTCATCGGGTCTCCTCCGTCTCGCCCTGTCCGGGGGTTCCATACCGTTCGCGCAGCATGCCGCGGCAGACCCCGCCGTTCGCCTCCGCGCTGACGCGGGTCAGCCGGGCCTTACGCAGGTGCAGCGGCAGGGCCTGGGCGCCCACCGCTTCACCGGTCTTCGCGTCCACAAG
>JBDTGE010000137.1:0-7614 GCA_039937575.1 Jatrophihabitantaceae bacterium | reverse complement strand
GAACCGTCGGTGACCGCGACCCCCGCAGCCGCCTTCCACCGCAGATCGAAAGCCAGCCGCTCACACGCCTCACGATCAGACAGGCCCTCCAACGCCTGCAGCAGCATCACCGCCGCGACCACCCGCGCCGCCACCGTCGGACGACCCAGCCGTGACCGTACGAACAAGTCCGCGAAGTAGTCATCACCGAACAACCGATCACCATGCTCGGCCAGCAGCCGATACACACTGCCGACCTTCAGCTCCTCACCCAACAGCAGCGCAGCGTCATCAAAACGCGCCTGCCGATCCGCCTGCCCAATAGCCACACACAAGATCATCCCAACAGCACACGATCAACAGTCCGAGGCGCACCGCCTGTCCGAGAAAATCAGCGCACTCCTAGGTGCCTACTGCACCGGGGTGGCCGCGATGAACTCGACGATGCGCTCGGCCAGTTCCGCGCCGGAGTCCTCCTGCAGGAAGTGGCCGGCGTCGGCGATCACCGGGTGCTCGCGACCGTGCGCGCCGGGCAGCGTCGCCGTGATGATCGGCGCCATCGGGCCGGTGATCGGGTCGCGGTCGCTGAACGCGGCGAGGACGGGCGTCGGGAGGGTTGACAGGGTGGCCCAGGCGGCCCGGTTCGCCTCGGTGGCCGGGTCGTCCGGGGACGTGGGCACCAGGTCGGGCATGGTCCGCGGGCCGGCCTTGAAGCTCTCGTCCGGGAAGGGGGCGTCGTAGCCGGCGCGAACCTCGTCGGTCATCGGGCGCACGCACCCGCCCTGCACGAACCGGCCGATGTCCAGCACCGCAGCCGTGCGGACGGCTTGCCGGAACGCGTGCCAGATGTCGGGCATCGGGTGATCGCCGGTGGGTAGCCCGGTGTTGGCGGCGACCAGGCGGACGAACCGATCGGGGTGTTCGGCGGCCAGCCGCAGGCCGATCAGGCCGCCCCAGTCCTGGCCGACCAGCGTGACGTCGCGCAGCTCCAGGACGTCGAAGGCGAGAGCGCGCACCCACTCGACGTGGCGGGCGTAGCTGTGGTCGGACGGGCGGGTCGGCTTGTCGCTGCGCCCGAAGCCGACGAGGTCGGGCGCGATCACCCGGAGGCCGGACGCCGCGAGAACCGGGATCATGTGCCGGTACAGGTAGGACCACGACGGCTCACCGTGCAGCAGCAGGATCGGTTCGCCGTCGGCCGGCCCGTCCTGGACCCAGGCCATCCGCAGCGCGCCGCCGTCCTGATCGGGGACCTCGGCGTAGTGCGGGGCGTAGTCGAAGTCGGGCAGGTCCGCGAACCGCTCGTCGGGAGTGCGCACTGTCTGCATGCCGCCGAACCTAGCCGGTCGGGCATGATCGGCCGATGAGCGAATCTGCGGCGCGGCAGCTGGCCACCGAACTCATCGGGTCGCTGCTCGCGGCCGATCCCTTCCTCGGGACCGGTCTGGGCCTGCGCGAGTTCGACGCGCTGCTGCCCGACCCGTCGGCGGCGGCCGAGCAGGCGCTGGCCGTTCTGATCGCCGACCTCGGCGCGCGGGCCGCGATCGCGACGGCCGACGGCGCGGCGGACCGGGTCACGCTCGGCGTCGTGCGCGGCGTGTGCGAGCTGCGCGGGCTGGCGCTGGCCAACGCGTCGGACGAGTACACGGTGACCGCGATGCCGATCACCGGGCCACCCGCTCTGCTGGCGGCGGCGGCCCGCACCGTGCTGGTCGACGAGCGAGCGGCGACGGACTACCTGGCCCGCCTGCGGGCCGCACCGGCGTGGATCGACGGGACCGCGGAGCGGCTGCGCGAGGGTCGGGCCAAAGGCCGACAGCCGGTCGGTGAGCTGGTCGAGCAGGCGATCGCTTGGGCCGACAGCACCCTGGCCACCCCCGTGCCGCCAGCCTTCCTCGCGCCGACCGCCCCGCCGGGTTGGGACGGTGCCGATGCCTGGCGCGAGCAGGTGGCGCAGGTGGTCAGCTCCGACATCGCGCCCGCGCTGGCACGCTGGCGCGACCTGCTGGTCGAGCTTCGCCCCCATGCGCGCAGCGACGAGCAGGTCGGTCTCGGTTCGATCCCGGGGGGCGAGGAAGCGTACCGCCGCTGCATCGCCGTCCACACGACGCTCCCGCTGACGGCCGACGAGCTGCACCGCACCGGGCTGGACGCGGTGGCCGAGCTCGAACAGCGGGCGCTCGAGCTCGGAGCGCCCCTGGGCCTGAACGATCTGCCCGAGATCGTCGGCGCGGTGCGCGCGTCCTCGGTCGACGTCGATCCCCAGGCCGCGATGGCGGCTGCCCGCGAGGCCGTCCAACGGGCCGAGGCCCGGGCCGGGGAGATGATGCCCGGCCCGCTGCCGGCTCCGTGTGCGGTGGAGGCGATGCCGGCCACGGTCGGCGAGTCGGGGATGCCGCCGCACTACACCCGGCCGCGCCAGGACGGCTCGCGGCCGGGAACGTTCTGGTTCAACGCGCACCGGGCGACGGCCGGCGCGGGGTGGGATCTGGAGGCGGTCGCGTTCCACGAGGCGGTGCCCGGCCACCACTCCCAGCTGGCCCGGGCCCAGCTGCTCGAAGATCTGCCGCTGCTGCAGCAGGTGTCGATCACCGTCCACTCCGAGGGCTGGGGGCTCTACGCCGAACTACTGGCCGGCGAGTTCGGCCTTTACAGCGACGCGCACGCGCCACTCGGTGCAGCGTTCGTCGCGATGCACCGGGCGTGCCGGCTGGTCGTGGACACCGGGCTGCACGCGTTCGGCTGGAGTCGTACGCGGGCGATCGAGTTCATGCTCGAGCACGTCGCGCTGCCCG
Organism: Jatrophihabitantaceae bacterium; assembly: GCA_039937575.1. Taxonomy (GTDB): domain Bacteria; phylum Actinomycetota; class Actinomycetes; order Mycobacteriales; family Jatrophihabitantaceae; genus JBDTGE01. The sequence goes on along the minus strand of JBDTGE010000137.1, from coordinate 4,840 downwards.
AGGGGTTCCTGATCAACGAGATCGACCGCTACATCGCCTGGCCCGGGCAGGCGCTGGCGTACCTGACCGGCCAGCGCGAGATCCTGCGGCTGCGCGAGCAGGCCCGGCTCGCGCTGGGCGAGCGCTTCGATCTCCGGAGCTTTCACGCCGCGCTGCTGGACAGCGGCTCGGTGCCGATGCCTGTCCTGGCCGAGATCGTGACCGACTGGGTAGCCGCCCGTCAGGTCGCGGCCGCCGGGTAACATCGTCGGCGTTCGCCGGTGTAGCTCAATGGCAGAGTCTCTGCTTCCCAAGCAGATTGCGCGGGTTCGATTCCCGTCACCGGCTCCAGCTCGAACCAGGCGTGATCTGGGCCTGCGCGGACGTGAGTTCGGAGCGGGACGGCGGGTTCGCTCCGGCGCGCGAGCAGGTGATCGCCGCGACCAGTGAGCCCTCGTCCAGGACCGCGGCAAGCGCGTCCCCGCCCAGTTCGCCCAGGCGTTGAGGCGAGTCGAATCCCCTGCCCACCAAGGCGTCGAGCAGGCCGCTGGTGAACGCGTCGCCGGCGCCGACCGTGTCGACGACATCGATCGGAAAGCTCGGCCGGTCAACGCCGGCGCCGTTGGCGAGGGCAAACGGACCGTCCGGGCCGCGAGTGATGACGACCAGGCTCGGTCCAGCGGCTTGCCACCGCCGTGCCGCGTCCTCGATCGGCTCGTCGCCGTACAGATAGCGCACGTCCTCCTCGCTCGCCTTGACCACGTGCGCCTGCCGCAGCGCCGCCTCGATCTGGGTGCGGGCCCGGCCGGCGTCCGGCTGCAGGTGCGGTCGGACGTTCGGGTCGTAGCTGATGAGCGTCGTGCCGTGTGCGTACAGCTCCGCGATGCGTCGGGCCACGACGGCGTCACCGGGCGGCAGCCACGAGGTGAGTGAGCCGTAGTGCACGACGCGGACGCCGGCCGGGATCGCCAGCTCGGCGTCGGTCCAGGCGAAGTCGGCCGTGCCGTCGACGGTGAACTCGTACTGCGCGATGCCACGCGCGTCGAGGTGCACGCCGGCGACCGTGCTCGGCTCGCGCCCGTCGACGGCGTGCGTCAGGTCCAGGCCGGCCCGCTCGGCGTGGGTTCGAAGCAGCGCTCCGTACTCGTCGCCGGAGAAGCGGCCGAGGAAGGCCGTCGGCTGCTCGAGGCGGGCCAGCCCGATAGCAACGTTGAGCGGGCTGCCGCCCGGGCGGGGCGTGGCCGAGCCGTCGGACTCGTGGACGATATCTATCAGGGCTTCGCCGATGACGGCGAGCACGGGGTCGGCCATGGCTGCGAAACTACCCGGCTCGCCGGCCCACCATGCGGCGCCGGGCTAGCATGCGCCGGTGACCGATTCCCCCGTGCAGCTGATGAACGCGGCCCTGGAACAGCTGATCCCGCGGGCTCACCAGATGGGCGTGACGTTCCGTGAGCTGCGACCGGGCTACGTGCGGGCCGAGGTGCCCTTGGCCGGCAACGGCAACCACTTCGGCGTCATCTACGCCGGCGTCATCTTCACCGTCGCCGAGGTCCTGGGCGGCGCGATGCACTTCGCCAGCTTCGACTCGTCGACCCACTACCCGCTGGTCCGCGGTATGCAGATCGACTTCCTCGCGCCGGGCCAGGGCACGCTCTCGGCCTCCGCCTCGCTGACCGATGAAGAGCTCGCCCGCATCAAGGCCGAGTCGGTCGGTGGCAAGGTGTCCTTCGACCTGATGGCCGAGGTCGTCGCCGAGGACGGCACGCTGGTGGCGCGGACGCGCGGCGACTACCAGATCCGCCCGTACGGAACCTGACCGCGGCCGCCGGGGTCCGGTCAGGCGCCGAAGCGCGAGCCGGGCCAGACCGCGCCGAACGCGAGCCCGATGATGAACAGCCAGCCGAACGCGCGATTGTGGATCAGGCAGACGCGGTGGTACCAGAGGGGCCAGCCGACGTAGCCCTCCGGGGGCGAGGACGGCGCGGGCTGGGACATCACCCGCAGGGCCCGCACCGCGCGCTGGCCGGCGAGCAGCACGACCGCGAGGAACGGGGTCAGCGCACCGAACCCGACGGCGACCGCGGTCATCACGTACATGAGCACGACGACGCTCAGGTTCAGCCGCCGCGCGCCCGCCTCGCCGAGCAGCACCGGCAATGTGCGCTGGTCCTGTGAGGTGTCGAACGCGCGCTGGTCGATGTGCTTGCCGATCAGGATCGACGCGACGCCGAGGCCGTACGGCACCGAGGCGAGGAACGCATCGCCGGACCAGTGCCCGGTGATAACGAAGTATCCGCCGCCGATCATAAGCGGTCCCCACACGAGGAACGCCGCGACCTCGCCCAGGCCGAGCTCCTTGAGCGCCCGCGGCGCGGCGTCGTAGGCGTACAGCAGGATCGCGCCGACGATCGTCAGGACGACCGCACCCCAACCGCGCAGTGCGATGAAGTAGATGCCGATGGCCGCGGCCACGAGGGCCAGCACCGCCAGTCCGGTGGCCAGGAAGCGCATCGTGAACGCGCCGCTCGCGACCGGGTGCAAGGTGTACCGCCGACGGGGCGAGTCCTCGGTGTCGTGCCCGCGCTTGTAGCCGAAGTAGTCGTTGCTGAGGTTGCTGATGCCGTGCAGCACCACGTACCCGACGAACACGAGGACGAACGGCAGCACCTGGAAGCGCCGATCGGTGGCCGCGAGCAGTCCGGCGATGGCCGCCGACTGGGCCGAGATGACCAGGATGACGCTGCGGGCGGCGTACAGGAACCGGGCGACCGGGTCCAGACCCTCCAGGTCGGTGGCGGTGGCCGGGTAGAAGCCGGTGAACGCACCGACCCAGGCGAGCGGTCCGCGCTGGGGCTTGTTTCCGAGGGCGGGCGTGGCAGCGGTCATGCGATCCAGACTACGGCCGCGCGCCCCCCGAGCAGGGCTCAGGCGGCGAACGTGCCGGGCATCGGCTGCATCCACCGCGGGTAGCGGTAGCGCGGCTCCCACGGGTAGGCCCCGAGCAGGTCGGCGTACACCAGCTGCAGCGCAGGGATGACCCGGCCGCCGTCGGTCCGGTACTGCTCCTGCGCTAGGAGGATCACCGACTCAGGATTGGGCACCGGAAACACCCGCAGGCGGTGTGAGGGGTGCATGGAACCGGCGTGGGCGCCTTCGCTGCCAACCAGGGTCAAGCCGCCGCGGATCTGCTCGCCGACCTCGTTGAGCAGGCGGCCCGCGTGCTCGTACTCCAGGCCGAACACGACGAGCTCAGGATGCCCGAACCCCCACAGCCCGACGGTGTAGGAGAACCCGGGGACCTGCTCGCTATCCTCACCCAGCACGCCCTGGATCGCCCAGCCGTGGCGGCGGATGATCTCGCGCAGCCGGGCGGACTGCTGGTCCTCCCACTGTTGTCAGGTGCTGGGATCGTCGTGGTCAGGTGCAGCGCACCGCGGGTTCTCGCACATCAGGAACTCCTGTCGGTATCGAATGTGTGTTCGTACCGTAGCGCCGAGTGCCGACAGTTTCCAGGACGAGGTCAGCCGTGGCCGAGTTCGCGCGCAGTCTCGCTCCGGATGTCGACGGCCTGGATGTCCAGGGCAGCGGACAAGTCCTCCAGGACGGCCGCCGTCTCGGGTAGCCGGTCCGCGCTGAGCACGCTGAGTGCGGCGCGGAGCCACCGCTGCGTGCTGACGAGCATGTCGCGGCCCTCATCGGTCAGGCTGACCACGCTCTTGCGCCGGTCGCTCGGATGGGGGACGCGCAGGGCCAGCCCGGCGGCTTCGAGCCGGTCGAGCAACGAGGTGACCGTCGACGGGGTGAGCCCGACCCGGGTGGCCAGCTCACGCGGACTCATCGGGCCCGCGATCGACAGGTGGCTCATCGCGACGGTCTCGGACAGCCCCATGCCGAAGTGGGCGGCCACCGCGTGGCGGAACTGCTCGCCCGAAGTGATCAGACGGCGCAGCGCGAGCATCGCCGGCACGACGCCCGGATCCGCCGCGGGGTCGGTGACATCGGCCGCCACATCGACGGTGACATCGGCGGGGCCGTTCGGGGGGGCGGTGGCCACGTTGCCTCCTAGGCAGAAGTTGAGCGCTTTACGAAAGCGTTATGTTTTGAAACTCGAATCATTTGACAATCGTATACCTTACTCGTACTTTACACACACGGACTTCACGCGACGGCGAGGAGTCACCACCACCCCAACTGTTGCCGCGAAAGGTCACCCGTCATGTCTCGTCCCCCGAACCGCCCTCGTCGTAAGCACGCTCGCCTGATCAGTGCGGTCGCCCTGCTCGCCGGACTCGGGGCCTCGGCCACCGTCGTCTGGCAGGCGTCGTACTCCGCGTTCTCGGCCACGACCTCGAACCCGACCAACAACTGGACGGCCGGCACGGTCGCCCTCTCCGATGACGACTCGAACACCGCCATGTTCACCGCGACCGGCCTCAAGCCCGGCTCGACCGGCACCAAGTGCATCGCCGTCACCTCGACCGGATCGCTCGCCTCGAACGTGAAGCTGTACGGCACGAGCCCGGCCACGACCAACGCGCTGTCCACGTCGCTGAACCTGAGCATCGTCCAGGGCACGGGCGGCGGCTCCAGCTCCTGCACCGGCTTCTCCCCGCTGTCCAGCGGGTCGTCGGTGTACACGGGCACCGTGGCCGGCTTCGGGACGACGGCCACCGCCTTCAGCAGCGGCCTGGGCACGTGGGCACCGACCGGCACCGCCTCGGAGACCCGGGTCTTCCAGTTCACCTACACGCTCGACGCCGCGACGCCGAACTCCGCACAGGGCGGAACGGCCTCCATCGGGTTCACCTGGGAAGCGCAGAACAGCTGACCGGCGTCGAAGCCGGCACGGGCCCAGGAC
>JBDTGE010000136.1:0-14557 GCA_039937575.1 Jatrophihabitantaceae bacterium | reverse complement strand
GGCGGGCACGAGCGGCTCGGCCCCACCATACCGACGGTCGCGGGCCGCGTAGAGCTCACAGGCCCGCCACAGCCCGACCCGGTCGAAGTCGGGCCAGAGCGTGTCCAGGAAGACCAGCTCGGCGTAGGCCGACTGCCACAGCAGGAAGTTGGAGGTGCGCTGCTCGCCGGAGGTGCGGATGAACAGGTCGACGTCGGGCAGGCCCGGCTCGTCCAGGTGCGCGTCGATCGTCCGTTCGTCGATCTTCGCCGGGTTGAGCCGCCCCTCGGCGACCTCGCGGGCAATGGCCCGGGTGGCGTCGACCAGCTCGGCCCGACCGCCGTAGTTCACGCAGAACTGCAGGGTCAGCCGGTCGTTGTCCTTGGTGAACTCCTCGGCGTCCTCGAGCTGATCGATGACGCTGCGCCATAGCCGCGGGCGCCGCCCGGCCCAGCGGATCCGCACGCCGAGTGCGCCCAGCTCGTCGCGCCGGCGGCGGATGACGTCCTTGTTGAAGCCCATCAGGAAACGGACCTCGTCCGGCGAGCGCCGCCAGTTCTCGGTGGAGAAGGCGTAGGCCGAGATCGTCGAGACGCCCAGCTCCATCGCCCCGTGCAGCACATCCATCAGGCTCGCCTCGCCGGCGCGATGACCCTCGATCCTCGACCGGCCCTGGGCCTGGGCCCAGCGGCCGTTGCCGTCCATCACGATGGCCACGTGTTTGGGGACCAGGGCCGGTGGGATCTCCGGCGGCCGTTCCCCGGAAGGGTGCGGCGGCGGGTCGGGCCACTGCCTGTCGCTGCGACCGCGCAGCCGGCCGCGGCTGGTTCCTGAGGTCGGCGTGGTCACCCGGACACGGTACCGAGCCCCGCGGTTTCGCCCTCCCCGAGCTCGATGATCGGCTGCGAGTTGTGGTCGCCGGGCGACCACAGGTCGCAGTTGATCACGAGCTGGCGCCCGGCCTGAACCGCAAGGGAACGATCAGCCGCGGTCGACCAGTGGCAACGAGCGCAGCCCGCGCTCCAGATGCCACTGCAGGTGGGCGGCGATCAGGCCGCTCGCCTCGCGCCGGGACCCCGCGTCGCTCGCATCGGCCGACGCCCAGTTCCCGCCCAGCAGCGCGGCCATCAGCTCCACCGTCTCGCGGGACGGGCGGGCCGAGCCCGGAGGCCGGCAGTTCTCGCACACCGCGCCACCGGCCGGCACGTTGAACGCCGCGTGCGGCCCCGGTGCCGAGCACTTGGCACACTCGGTCAGCGCCGGCTCCCAACCGGCGCCGGCCATGGCTCGGACCAGGAACGCGTCCAGGACCAGGCCCGGATCGTGGGCCCGATCGACAAGTGTCTTGAGGGCGCCGACCAGCATCAGGTAGAGCCGCAGCGCGGGCTCACCCTCCTCGGTCAGCCGCTCGGTGGTCTCACAGATCGCCGACACGGCCGTCCAAGCCGAGTAGTCGTTGGCCAGCCGCGCGCCGTACGCGCCGATCGACTCGGTCTGCGTGACCAGGTCGAGTCCGCGACGGCCCAGCGGGGCCAGCTGTCCCTCGGGCAGCCGCGAGTGCAGCTGGACGTCGATGTGGCTGCCCGGCTCGAGCCTCGCGCCGAACTTCGACGACGTGCGGCGGACGCCCTTGCCGACGGCGCGCACCCGACCGTGCCGGCGGGTGAGCAGGGTGACGATCCGGTCGGCCTCGCCGAGCTTGTGCACCCGCAGGACGACCGCTTCATCACGGTAGAGCGGCATGCGTCGATCCTCGCACCGTCAGCCGACGACAGCGGGCTGCGACGCGGCGGCGCGGCGATCTGCGTGGCGCCCGAAGCGCAGGTGAGCGTGGACTACGGCTCTTCTCGACCCTCGAACGTGGTCGTCGCTGGAGTACGCTTCGGCGGCGAGAGGCGCGGGCCAGCCGGACTCGGAGCTGACCGAACCACTGGAGTTCGTCATGGCAGAGCTGTCCGGCGTCGAACCCGACGAGGCGGCAGCGGCTGACGCCCGAGGATGTCCGGTGTTGCCCTCACCGCAGGAGCCGGCGCCCGGCCCGAGCACGCGGCTGTGCACCCATTCGGACATCCTCAATCTGATCGTCCAGAACGCCTCATTGCCGGACATCCTGCAGGTGATCACGGCGCTGGTCGAACGCGAGATCAGCGGTGCACGCGCGTCGATCCTGCTGCTGGACGAGGACGGGCTGCACCTGCAGGTCGGCGCCGGACCGTCGTTGCCGGCCGAGTACAACACGGCGATCGGCGGCGCGCTGATCGGCCCGAACACGGGCGCGTGCGGTACGGCCGCGTACGAGAAGCGGGTCGTGATCACCGCGAGCATCGCCGACGACCCGGCCTGGGACGCCTGGCGCCCGGCCGCCGAGGCCGCCCGTCTCGCGGCGTGCTGGTCTACCCCGTTCCTCGGGCTGCACAACCGCGTTCTCGGCACGTTCGCCGTGTACTTCGATCACCCACGCGATCCGCAGGAGTCCGAGCTCGCGCTGCTGCACGACGCCGGGTACCTGGCCGCGGTGGCCGTCCAGCACGACCACGTGCGACGCCTGCTGCGCGAGACCGCCCGCACCAACCCGCTCACCGGCATGCCCAACCGCATCGTCCTGATCGAGCAGCTGCGGGCGGCCGAGGCCGACGCGGCCGAGACCGGCCAGCGCTTCGCCGTCATCCAGATCGGCGTCGACGGGATGGCGCCGATCAACGAGTCCCTCGGCCTGTCGGTCGGCGACGCGGTGCTGCGGATCGTGGCCGAGCGGCTGACCGCACTGTTCGGCGACTCGGGGCACGCCGCCCACCTGTGGGGCTGCGACTTCGCCGTGCTGGTGGACGCGCTCGGCTCCGACGACGAGGCCCTGGCCGTCGCCGAGAAGCTGCGGGATGCCCTGGCTGAGCCGCTGGAAGTGGAGGGCATGTCTCTGGTGGTCGGGGTGATCATGGGGCTCGCGGTCTACGGACGCGAGGTTCTCGACGGCCCGCGCCCGATCGACGAACCGCTGCGGACGGCCAACGTGGCGATGGAGCGGGCGAAGGCGGGCGGCAACCAGCAGATCGGCGTCTACGACGCGAAGTCCGACCCGGGTGCTGACGTGATCCTTCTCGGCCACGCACTGCGCCGCGGCATCGACGAGGAGGAGCTGACGCTGGCCTACCAGCCGGTGGTGACCCTGGCCGAGGACCGCGTAGACCACTACGAGGCCTTGCTGCGCTGGAACACCGCGCAGGGGATCGTGCCGCCGGACTCGTTCGTCCCGGTCGCCGAGCAGACCGGTCTGGTGGGCGACATGGGCCGTTACGCCCTGCGGCGAGCGCTCGCCGAGCTGGCGCTGTGGCGCGCGCGGGGCGAGCAGGCCGGCGTGTCGGTCAACCTGAGCGTCCGGCAACTGTCGGACGAGCGGCTGCCTGACGTGATCGCCGAGCTGATCGCCGAGTACGCGCTGCCCGCCGAGTGCGTGACGCTGGAGGTCACCGAGGGCGTCATGCTGACCACCAGTGCCGTCGGCTGGGACGTGCTGAATCGGATAAGGGACGTCGGCGCCCGCATCTCGCTGGACGACTTCGGCACCGGGTTCAGCCAGATCAACTACCTGCGCCGCTTCCGGTTCGACGAGCTCAAGATCGACCGCACCTTCGTCCGCGACATGGACCACGACGTCGCCGCCCGCGCGATCATCGTCGGGGTCATTGCGTTCGCGCGCGAAGCCGGGATGACGATCGTCGCCGAGGGGATCGAGCACCGGCGCCAGGCCGACTGGCTGCGCGAGCTGGGCTGCACCCACGGCCAGGGCTACCTGTTCGGCGCCGCCCGTCCCGAGCCGACCGGCTGACGGCTGGGCGCCAGCCGGCCGTGCAGGGCGACCGCGAGGACGGCCATCACCAGCCCCGAACCGACCGTCACCAGGAACGCGATGCGGGCGCCGTGTGCGTCGGCGATGCCACCGACGAGGGCCGATCCCCCGCCGTAGCCGACGCTCAGCCCGGTGGTCAGCCAGGCCAGACCCTCGGTCAGCGCACCGGCGGGGACGATGCTCTCGATCAGGCCGAACGCGGTGATCAGGGTCGGCGCGATGCCCAGACCGACGACGAACGAGCACACCGCCAGGACCGGGATGTTGGTTGCCGCCAGGAACAGCAGGGGCAGCGCGCCGAAGACCAGTGCGTGCAGCCGGAACCGGGTCAGCACGCTCGCGTGCCAGCGCCGCGCACCGTACAGGAAGCCGGATGTCCCGCTGCCGATGGCGAAACAGGCCAGCACGAGCCCGCTCAGCCCACGGTGTCCATGCTGTCCGCAGAACGCCACCATCGTCACCTCGGCACTGGCGAAGATCGAACCCATCGCGACGGCGGTCAGCGTCAGCAACAACATTCCCCGTTGCCGCAGCGCCGATCGGTGCCGGTCGGCGCCGACCGCCTGAGCCGGTGGTTCAGTGGCGCGCAATGACCGCAGCCACACCGCCCCGCCGAACACCAGGCCAACCGTGAGGACGAGCACCAGCACCGGATCGAGGGTGGTGGCGATCAGCGTCGCCAGCAACGGCCCCAACGTGAAGATCAACTCGTCCAGGATCGACTCGAGCGAGTAGGCGGTACTCATCTCCGGACGCCCACCGAGCACGAAGGTCCACCGTGCGCGAACCAGCGAACCCACGGCGAGATAAGCGAATCCGGACACGAACGCCGGGGCGAGGTAGGTCCACTGCGGGGCGTGGGTCTCGATCACCACCCCGAGCACGGCGGTGGCGGAGACGTGCAACGCCGACGTCGGCAACAGCAGCCGGCTCTGCCCGTAACGGTCGACCAGCCGAGCCAGGACGGGGTTCCCGGCGCCGTTACCGATGACGTAGACACCGGCGAGAAAACCGGCGAAGCCGTAGTGCCCGGTCCGCGCCGAGACGATCAACACCAGGCCGAGCGGGTAGATCGCGATCGGGAGCCGCATGACGAAGCCGGCCGCGCAGAACGAGGCGGTGCCCGGTTCGTCGAACGCGGCGCGGTAGGTGTTCAGCACCTCAGAAGCCCAGCCGGTCCAGCTTCTTGGGGTCGCGCTGCCAGTCCGACTCGACCGCGACGTGCAGGTCCAGGTGTACCCGAGCGCCGAGCAGCTCGGCGATGCCCGCGCGTGCCGTCGTCCCGATCGCCTTCAGCCGCGAGCCCTTGTGCCCGATGATGATGCCCTTCTGGCTCGAGCGCTCGAGGTGGATCGTGGCGAAGACCTCGGTGATCTCGGTGTTGTCCGGCCGCGGGTGCATCTCCTGGACCGTCACCGCGATGGAGTGGGGCAGCTCGTCGCGTACGTCGGCGAGCGCGGCCTCGCGGATCAGCTCCGCTATCCGGCTCTCCTGGCTCTCATCGGACTCGACGTCGGACGGGTAGAGCTGCGGCCCGTCCGGCAGCCTGGCTACCAGCAGGTCCGCGAGCAGCTCGACCTGCTCGCCGGCCACGGCCGACACCGGGATCACGTCCACGAACTCGCCGAGCTGGGAGACCGCGAGCAGCTGCTCGGTGATCTGCTGACGCGACGCGGTGTCGGTCTTGGTGATGATCGCGATGACCGGCGCGTTCAGCTCGGCCAGCTCGGTCGCGATGAACCGGTCCCCCGGCCCGACCTTCTCATCGGCGGGCACGCAGAAGCCGATGACGTCGACCTCGGCCAGGCTCGCGCGCACGACGTCGTTGAGCCGCTGGCCGAGCAGCGTGCGGGGTTTGTGCAGGCCCGGCGTGTCGACCAGGATCAGCTGGGCGTCCTCCCGGGTCAGGATGCCGCGCACGGCGTGTCGGGTGGTCTGCGGCTTGGCGCTGGTGATCACGATCTTGCTGCCGACGAGCGCGTTCGTCAGGGTGGACTTTCCGGCGTTGGGACGGCCGACGAAGCAGGCGAAGCCGGACCGGAAGGGCATGGCGTCATCCTCCCAGACCGGCGCGAGAGACTATGACCATGCGCAGCGTCCCTCTCCGTCCCGCGGCCATGGCCCTGGCTACTTCGGCGGCGCTCGCCGCCGGCGTGGCCGGATGCACCTCGGGCCACGTGCAGCCCGGTACCACCAGCACCCAGACCCGGACGGCGACGGTCACCACCACGCCGTCCAGCGGCCCGATCGCCGCCGGGCCGACCACCACCGCGTCCGGGACCTGCTCGCTGCTACCCCGGCAGACCGCGGCCAACGACCTCGGGATGCGGCTGGCCAAGGAGCGCGTGCTGGTCAGTGGCGGCAAGCAGATCGGCTGCGAGTTCTTCGCAATCCAGGACTCGCCGCTGGCCACGTCCGAACGGTTGCCCGGCCCGAACCAGCCGGTCCTGCGCATCACCGCTGCCCGGTACGCGAGCGAGATCGAGGCGCACAACGCCATGGTGCTGCTGGCCGAGGCCGGCACGAACGCGCAGCAGGTGACGATCGCGCCCGGGAACATCGGCCTGGCCTTCCAGACGGACTTCTACCCACCCGACCACGGCACCGACTGGGCCTGCACGTTCAACCAGGGAACGACGCTGGTGATCGTGTACACGGTGGTGACCCGCCCGGCGCTCGACGCGATCGAGATCGCCAAGGCCGTGGCGGGCAAGCTGTGACGGGCACGCTGTGACGGCCAAGCTGTGACGGCAAGGCGCTCGGCCTACGGCGGCGACGAGTCCCAGTTCGGCGAGCTCTACCGGCCGGCGGACGGTCGTTACCGCGGCACCGTCGTGATCATCCACGGTGGCTTCTGGCGGGCGCGGTACGACCTGAGCCTCGGGCAACCCCTCGCGTCGGACCTCGCCGCCCGCGGGTACACGGTCTGGAACCTGGAGTACCGGCGGGTCGGTAACGGGGGCGGCTGGCCCGGCACCCTGGACGACGTCGCGGACGGCATCGACCATCTGGCCACCCTCGACGTCGACACTGCCGGCGTCGTGGTGATCGGGCACTCGGCCGGCGGTCAGCTCGCGACGTGGGCGGCCGCTCGTGACGCCCTGCCCGCAGGTGCGCCCGGCGCCGGGCCGGAGGTGGCCGTCACCGGCGTCGTGTCACAGGCCGGCGTCCTCGATCTGGCCACCGCGGCCGATCAGGGAGTCGGCGGTACCGCACCGGCGGACTTGCTCGGCGGCCTGCCAAGACAGGTGCCGGAGCGGTACGCGGTGGCCGACCCGATCGGCCAGGTTCCGCTGCGGGTCCCGGTGCTGTGCCTACACTCCCGCTCGGATCTGAACGTTCCGTACGCCCAGAGCACCGCGTACGTCGCCGCGGCCACGGCCGCGGGAGCGACCGCGCGGCTGGTCCCGACGCAGGGTGATCACTTCACCCTGATCGATCCGGGCAGCGCCGCCTGGAAGGATGTCCTCGACGCGCTCCCGGCGCTACTGTCGCCAGCATGAGCAGCGCCGAGCCGATGCCCGTGCTGTATCTCAGCCACGGTGCTCCCCCGTTGGCCGATGACCCGCTATGGCCGGGGCAGCTCAGCGCCTGGGCCGCCGGGCTGCCCCGGCCGAGCGCGATCCTCATGGTGTCCGCCCACTGGGAGCAGGCGCCAACCACGGTGAGCGCCACCCGTTCGGTGCCGCTGGTGTACGACTTCTGGGGCTTCCCGGAGCACTACTACCAGGTCACCTACCCGGCACCGCCCGCACCCGAACTGGCTGCCACGGTCACCGCCCGGCTCGGCCCGTCCGTGCAGTCGGACGAGGTCCGCGGTCTGGACCACGGCGCGTACGTCCCGCTCGTCGAGATGTACCCCGACGCCGACGTCCCGGTGCTCCAGCTGTCGATGCCCACCCTGGACCCGAAGATCCTGCTCGACGTCGGACGCCGGCTGGCGCCGCTGCGCGACGAGGGCGTGCTCATCGTCGGCAGCGGGTTCACCACGCACAACCTGTCCGCGATCAACCTCGGCGCCGGGTTCGATCAGACCCCGCCGTCGTGGTCGGCGGAGTTCGACGCGTGGGCGGACGAGGCGATGGCCGCCCAGGACACCGACGCGCTGCTCGACTTCCTGGACAAGGCGCCGGCCGGACGAATGGCCCACCCGCGGACCGAGCACTTCGCGCCGCTGTTCGTAGCGCTCGGGGCCGCGGGGGACGCGACCGCCGAGTCGGTGATCGACGGCTTCTGGGGCGGGCTGTCCAAACGAAGCTGGCAGCTGGTCTGAGATTGTCGCCGCGAGCGATCAGCCGGTGACGGCGTGGATCTGCGCCTGCGGGGCGACGTCACGTACCGCGGCGGCACCGGCGTCGTCGTTCGCGTCGGCGCCGAACACCACCGCCGCCTCCAGACCGAGCGCACCGGAGGACACCGCCATCGCGACGGCCACCTGCAGCGCGGTCAGCTCCAGCGAGGCCAGCGCGACCGTGGCCGCGACATACGTGCGCCCGTCGGTGTCGCGCACGGCAGCGCCCTGGGCCGCGCGGGTGCGGGACTGGGCCGAGCGCGCGAGCGTCACCAGCTTGGCGTCCTCGGCGTCGAGTTCGGTCACGGCGCCTCAGCCCGAGCCGCTGTCGTGGCCCGCCGGGCGGCGTGCAGCTGGCTTGCGGCTGTCATTGGCGCTCTCCTCGTTCTTGGTGGCGGCCTTCTCCTCGGCCGCGGTCGGCAGCCGCCGCACGAGCACGGTGTCGATCCGGTTCCGGCGGCCGCCGGCGTTCTCGGCGATCAGCTCCAGACCATGCGCCTTGGCGCGCGCGCCGGTGATGGGCACCCGGCCCAGCGACTCGGCCAGCAGGCCGCCGACCGTCTCGACGTCGTCGCGGTCGGGGATGTTGACGCCGAACAGCTCGGCCAGGTCCTCCACGGCGAGCCGCGCGCTGACCCGCGCGGTGTCCTCGTCGATGCGGTCGATCGGCGGGCGCTCGTCGTCGTACTCGTCGGTGATCTCGCCGACGATCTCCTCGAGGATGTCCTCGATGGTGACCAGCCCGGCCGTGCCGCCGTACTCGTCGATGACGATCGCGATGTGCGTGCGGGCGGCCTGCATCTCGCGCAGGAGTTCGTCGACCGGCTTGGACTCGGGCACGTAGCTGGCCACCCGCATCACCTCGTCGACCTTGGTCGAGCGGGCCCGCTCGCTGTCCTGCGCACGCCGGGCCAGGTCCTTCAGGTACGCGACACCGATGACGTCGTCCGCGCTCTCGCCGGTCACCGGGATGCGCGAGAACCCGCTGCGCAAGGCCAGGGCAAGCGCCTGAGGGACGCTCTTGCCGCTCTCGATCCAGACGACGTCGGTCCGCGGCACCATGACCTCGCGCGCGATCGTGTCACCGAGGGCGAACACCGACTGGATCATCTGCCGCTCGCCGTGCTCGACGACGCCGCGCTGCTCGGCCAGGTCGACCAGCTCTCGCAGCTCGACCTCGGACGAGAACGGGCCCTCGCGAAAACCGCGCCCGGGCGTGATCGCGTTGCCGAACAGGGTCAACAGCGAGGCCAGCGGGCCGAACACGCGACCGAGCGCCTTGACCGCGCCGGCTCCGGCGAGCGCGACCGCGTTGGGGTGCTGTCGGCCCAGGGTGCGCGGACCGACGCCGACGACGGCGTACGACACGACGACCATGATCACGACCGTCAGCGTGAGCACCGGCCAGCGCGTGCCGAACTGCGAGCGGGCCACGATCGCCACCAGCACCGTGGCGGTCAACTCGCAGGTGACGCGCAACATCAGCAGCAGGTTGGTGTAACGGCCGCGATCGGCGACGATCACGCTCAGCGAGCGGGCGCCCTTGCGGTTCTCCCGCAGGAACTCCTCGACGCGGGCCACGCTCACCCGGGCCAGCGCGGAGTCGACACAGGCCAGCAGGCCCCCGAGCGGGACGAGGCAGATCGCGACGATCAGCGCGATGACGTCCGCGGTGTTCATCGCTTCTTGCTGTCGCGCACTTCGCCACCGGTGCCGGGTAGCGGCGTCCGGATCGGCCCGCGGCCGGTCTTCGCCGCCCAGTCGCCGACGATGCGGGTCTGCAGCTGGAACATCTCGCGCTCCTCGTCGGCATCGCCGTGGTCGTAGCCGAGCAGGTGCAAGATGCCGTGCGTGCACAGCAGGTGCAGTTCGGCCTCGACGGAGTGTCCGGCCGACGCGGCCTGGTCGGCGGCCACCACCGGGCACAGGACGACGTCGCCGAGCATGGTGTCGGCGCCCCGGTCGTCGGCGCCCGGCGGGGCGCTCGGGTCGAAGCGGGCCTCTGGCCCGTCGGCGCCGTCCATCGGGAACGCCATCACGTCGGTCGGCCCGGGCAGGTCCATCCACTGCACGTGCAGGGCGGTCATCGCCTCGGGGTCGAGCAGGACGACCGACAGCTCGGCCAGCGGATTGATGCCCATCGCGTCGAGCACGAACCGGCCGAGCTGAGTCAGCGCCGCCTCGTCGACCTCGGCACCGGACTCGTTGTTGACCTCGATCGACATCAGCCGCTACCGGCGCGGTTTGGAGCGGTGGGCGGGCGCGGCGTCCCGCTCTTCGGCCGCATCGAAGCGCTCGTAGGCGTCGACGATCTCCCCGACCAGCTTGTGCCGCACCACGTCGACGGACGTCAGGTTCGAGAAGTGGACGTCGTCGATGTCGCCGAGGATGTTGCGCACCACCTTGAGGCCGCTGCGCGAGGAGCCCGGCAGGTCGGTCTGCGTGATGTCCCCGGTGACGACGATCTTGGAGCCGAAGCCCAGCCGGGTCAGGAACATCTTCATCTGCTCGGGCGTGGTGTTCTGCGCCTCGTCCAGGATGATGAACGCGTCATTGAGACTACGGCCACGCATGTAGGCCAGCGGGGCGATCTCGATGGTGCCGGCCTGGGTCAGCCGCGGGATCGACTCGGGGTCGAGCATGTCGTGGAGCGCGTCGAGCAGCGGCCGCAGATAGGGGTCGATCTTGTCGTAGAGCGTCCCGGGCAGGAAGCCGAGCCGCTCACCGGCCTCGACCGCCGGGCGGGTCAGGATGATCCGGTTGACCTGCTTGGCCTGCAACGCCTGCACCGCCTTGGCCACGGCGAGGTAGGTCTTACCGGTACCGGCCGGGCCGATGCCGAAGACGACGGTGTGATTGTCGATCGCGTCCACATAGCGCTTCTGGTTCAGCGTCTTGGGCCGGATGTTCTTTCCGCGCCGGGACAGGATGCTCAGGCTCAGTACCTCGGCCGGTCGCTCGTCGCCCGCGTCGAGCATGCTGACCGAACGAGTGATCGCGTCGGGCGTCAGGTTCTGGCCGGCGTTGATCATCGCGAGCAGTTCCTCGATCAGGCGCGTCGCGATCGCATTGTCCGCCGGCACACCGGTGATCGTGATCTCGTTGCCCCGGACGTGCAGGTCGCTGCGCAGGCTCCGCTCGATCACGCGGAGCAGTGCGTCACTCGGGCCGAGTAGTCCGACCATCGCTTGCTCGCCGGGTACGACGATGACGGTGGAGACGTGGTCGGTACGGGCGCTGGGATCGGACAAGTTGTGCTCTCTGGCCGGTGACGGGACGTAATCCACTGTACCGGCGGGCTGCGGCCACGGCGCCACCTTTGCCGGTCGCGCCTTTGCCGGTCGCGCCTTTGACCGCCGATCGTGGGCCTGGGACACCACGATCGGAGGTCCAATCACGGCTACCCCGGCGGCCACTGGAACGGCCGGCCGGCGAGCAGGTGCGCGTGCACGTGGAACACCGTCTGCTGGGCCCCCGCGCCGGTGTTGAACACCGTCCGGAAGTCGGTGATGCCCTCCTGCGCGGCGACCGCGCGAATCCCGGCGACCAGCGCCGCGGCGGTCTGCGGGTCGGCCCCCAGTTCGGCCAGATCGCGCACGTGCTTCTTCGGGATCACCAGCACGTGCACGGGAGCCTGCGGGTTGATGTCCGCGAACGAGAGGACGTCTTCGTTCTCGAAGACCTTGGTCGCGGGGACGACCCCCGCGATGATTTTGCAGAAGAGACAGTCGTCGGCCATGGCGCGAGGCTACTGGGCGACGACGTGCAACGGACAGGACCGACCGCGCGTATGAGCAGGTGAGGGCAGCTGAGCTTGTGACCGCAGCGAGGGAGCAGCGAGTGAGTGACGTGAGAACGCGCGAGGAGTTCGCCGACTTCGTCCGCGCGAACTGGACCGCGATGATGCGCATCGCGGTCGCCGTGTCCGGATCACGCACTGAGGGCGAGGACCTGGTCCAGAGCGCACTCACCGCGGCCTACCCGCGCTGGAACCAGATCCGCCCGGAGCAGGCCCTGGCCTACGTGCGCCGCTCGATCCTCAACACGCACGTCAGCCGCTGGCGCCGGCACCGCGGCGCCGAACTCGTCATGCCTGACCCGCCCGAGCAGGCAAGCGCGGCCGGCACCAACACCGTCGAGGACCGGCTGGCGCTGTTACCGCTCGTACGCGATCTGCCGCCCAGGCAGCGGGCCGTAGTCGTCCTGCGCTACCTGTGCGACCTCAGCGACACCGAGATCGCCGAAACGCTCGGGATAGCGACAACCACCGTCCGCACCCAGGCGCTGCGTGCGCTGGCTTCGATCCGCGCCGCCCACCCGGACCCGGCACGACACCTCATCCTGACTACGGAGGAACTGCGATGACACAGGACCACCTCGACGCCGAGCTGCGCCGTGAGTTCGACACCATCTTCGTCCCCTACGACGCCCTGCGCGCACAGCACATGATCGATCGCGCGACGGCGCAGGCCCTGTCCGGCTCCCGTCAGTGGGCCCGTCCGCTGGCCGCCGCGGCCGCGGTGCTCGTCGTGGCCGGTGGCGGCGCCGCCCTGGCCGCTTCGAACTCTCCCTCGCGCCCGCCCGCCGGCGGGGACCCCGGCGCGCCGACGCCCGCGCACTCGAGTGCTCCGTCGGCTCCGAGCGAGCCCTCACCCACCGAGTCCGGCCGGCCGAGCGCGCCCAGGCCCACGTCGCCCACGCTGCAGAGCTCGCCCACGTCGACGTCGCCCACGCCCACGCCCACGTCGCCCACGTCGCCCACGCCCACGTCGCCCACGTCGCCCACGCCCACGTCGCCCACGCCCACGTCGCCCACGTCGCCCACGCTGAGTGCCGCGCCACCGCCGAGGACTCCCCCGTCACCGAGGCCCTGAGGTTCAGGCCCAGCGACCCAGGCGAACCGAGAGCGCGGCCAGTGCAGCTGCGCCGGCGGTCGACGTGCGCATCACCGGCGTACCCAGCCGGACCGGGCGGGCCGCGGCCTCGGTGAGGGCGGCCAGCTCGTCGTCCGCGACGCCGCCCTCGGGCCCGACGACGAGCACGAACTCGTCGGTGTCCGGCAGCTCGCAGGTCGCCAGCGGCTCGTCGGCCGACTCGTGCAACACCAGCATCGACGGGCCAGCCAGGCTCGACACGACGTCCCGAGTCGACATCAGCGGGGCGAACACCGGGACGCGGGCCCGCCGGCTCTGCTTGGCCGCCTCGCGTGCGGTCCGCCGCCACCTGTCCAGCGCCTTCTCCCCGCGCGGACCGACCCACTGGGTCACGCAGCGCGACGCGGCCCACGGCACGATCGCGTCCACCCCGAGTTCGGTCATCACCGCGACGGCCAGCTCACCGCGGTCGCCCTTCGGCAGCGCCTGCACGACGGTCAGCTGTGGGCGCGGCACGGGCAGCTGGGTGCGCCGGTTCACCGCGAGCACGACGCCGTCCGAACGGGTGTCCTTGACCGTGCACTCCAGCCGCGCGCCGCGGCCGTCGGACAGCCACAGCCGATCACCCGGTCGCACCCGCAGCACCTGACCGGCGTGCCGACCCTCGTCTCCGGTCAGCAGCACGATGTCCACGAGCGGGATCGCGTCGAGGAAGAACAGCGGCGGGGTGCTCAAAATCGGTACCGCTCAGCCCTTGAAGGCGCCGCGGACCTTGCCGAACAGGCTGCCGCCCTTGGTGACCGCCGAGACGTCCTCGTCGCGCAGCACGGCCAGCTCGCGCAGCAACCGCTCCTGCTCGTCGTCGATCTTCGTCGGCGTGCGGACCTCGACGTGCACGTGCAGGTCACCACGGGCCGACGAGCGCAGCCGCGGAACACCCCGACCGCGCAAGGTCAGTTCGGCCCCGCTCTGGGTGCCGGAGCGAATCTCGATCTTCTCCTCGCCGTCGAGCGTGGTCAGCACAAGGTCGGTGCCGAGGGCGGCTGACGTCATGGGGACCGCGACCGTGCAATGCAGGTCCGAGCCCTCGCGCAGGAAGACCTCGTGCGGCTGCTCGGAGATCTCGACGTACAGATCGCCGGCCGGCCCGCCGCCCGGACCCACCTCGCCCTGTCCGGACAGCCGGATCCGCATCCCGTCCTCGATGCCGGACGGGACGTCGACGGTGATCGTGCGGCGGGCCCGCACCCGGCCCTCGGTGCCGCAGTTCGGGCACGGGGACGCGATCTGCTCTCCGGTGCCGCCGCAGGCCGAGCAGGCGCGGGTGGTCAGGACTTGACCGAGGAACGAGCGCTGGACCGACTGGATCTCTCCGGCCCCGCCGCAGGTGGCGCAGGTGCGCGGCGAGGTCCCCGGCGCGCAGCCCGATCCGGTGCAGGTCGTGCAGACCACGGCCGTCTCGACGTTGAGCTCCTTGCGGATGCCGAACGCGGACTCCTCCAGCGTCAACGACATCTGCAGCAGCGCGTCGGCACCGGGGCGGACCCGGCTGCGGCGGCTGCGAGCGCC
>JBDTGE010000135.1:0-5236 GCA_039937575.1 Jatrophihabitantaceae bacterium | reverse complement strand
GGTCACCCCGGCCAGGTAGGCCAGCGTCACCAGCGGGTCGGGGGTGTTGCGGTAGGTCTGCATCCCGATGTCGAGCGGGTTGAGCAGCCGCTGCAACACCCACACCGAGTGATAGCCGTGCTCTTCGGCGAGCTGCGCGATCGTGACCTGATTGTCCGGCGTGGCCCACGAACCGGTGGCCGGAACCGCGAATCCGAGCTGCATACCTCGAACCTAGATGAGCCGCGTTACGCACCGAGCACGCGGTCGATGAACGGGTTCGTGAACACCCGACCCGGATCGAGTTCGTCCCGCAGCGCATGGAACTTCGCGGCCAGCGGGTAGAGCGCGGCGGGCGCAGCCGCGAACGCCGGCTCAGTGCCATGGGCGCGAAGCTACCGGCCGGCTGGATGCCTCGCGTCAGAGCGAGGCGTACAGCGCGCGCTCGAAGTCGGCGTACATCGTCATCGCTTCCTCCGGCACGAACGGCAGGAACTGGGTGTAGATCGCGCCGGTGACACCCGAAGTCGGATCGACCCAGAAGTGGGTGTTCAACAGCCCGGCCCACGCGCCCGAGCCGGCCCGGCGCGCGCCGGGCACGTCGTCGTTGTTCAGCAGCAGGCCGTAGCCCCACTTGTACCCGGGACCGGCGTTGAACCCGTACGACGCGGTGGGGTCGGCAGTCTCGATCGTGGCCGGGAAGTCCAAGTCCCCGATCTGGTTCTGGAACGCGGCCCGAACCGTCGACTCCTGCAGTACCCGGGTGCCGTCCAGTTCGCCGGTGCCGAGCAGCATCTGCTGGAACTTCAGGTAGTCACGGGGCGTCGAGTGCAGTCCGTGCCCCGCGGCCCAGTACTCCGGCGCCTGGTTCAGCTCGATCTCGCTCGGCGCCCACGTCCCGTCCGCGCCCTTGAGATGGACCGGAACCGAGGTGGCGCGCTGCGCGTCGTCCATCAGGAACTCGGTCTCGTTCATCGCGAGCGGCCCGGTGATCCCCTCCTTGACGGCAACGTCGAGCGTCACCCCGCCGGCCGCCTCGATGACCTTGCCCAACCAGTCGGTGTTTATGCCGTACTCGAACTTGGTCCCGGGGTCGGCCACCAGCGGCGCGGTGAAGATGACGTTCGACCCGGACAGCACATTCGGGGTCCCGGTCGCGGCTTCCCAGCGGACCAGGTCGGCGTTCCAGAACCAGTAGCCCAGCCCGGCGGTGTGGGTGACGAGCTGCTTCACCGTCGCGCGCGAGGCCGGCGGCCGCAGCCGGGGCGTGTCGCCGTCGAAGCCGTCCAGCACCTGCAGGTCGGCGAACTCGGGGCGGTAGGTGTCGACCGGTGCGTCCAGGTCCAGGTTGCCCTTCTCCACCTGCTGCAGGGCGGTCGCAGTGCACACCATCTTGGTCATCGACATGATCCGGAAGTGGGTGTCGGGTGTTACCGGATCGCCGTCCACACCGGCGATCCGAGGTCCGGCCGCGCCTTCGTAGATGACGCCGTGGCGATCGGCCGCGACGGCAACGGCGTTCGGCACCGCGCCCGACTCGACTGACGCACGTAGCACCTGATCGATGTCAGCCGTCATGACCGCCTCCAGAACGTCGAAGTGGCGCGCCGACAGCGTCCGGCCGGTCGAGCCTGAACTACGGCGAAACTACGCTCCGGCGGTCCGCCCAGACACTGCCCGTTCGGTCAGAAACCCGGGTCGCGAGCGGTTATTCGGCGCCGCTGACCGTGACGCTCGCGGCGACCAGCCGGAGTCCGCGCGCGATGTGCATGCGGACCGTGGCGACCGGTACCGCCAGTTCGGCCGCGGCCTCGGCCTGGGTCATGCCGTTCCAGTAGACCAGGCACAGCGCCCGGCGGGCCGGGCTGTCGAGGCGTTCCAACGCACGCAGAACCTCCGCCGTCTAGCGTGCATCGGCGAAGTCATCGACCATGTCGGGCATCGTGATGTCCCGCCTCGGTGGGGGAACCTGGACACGTCCGGTGCTGAACTGCTGCTCCAGAACGGGCCACGCTGTTCTGCCGGACAGGCTGTCTGCTCAACCGGGGTCCAACCTAGTACGCCGGACTCAGCCGCGTGCGGCGACCTGAGTCAACTCGGCAGCGTCAGGTGGTACACGCGGGCCGCGTTACCGGACAGGACCAACCCGGTGGTCGGCTCGTCCGGACATAGCGCAGCGACCGCCCGAGCGTTGCGCGCGATGCCGGGGATACCCGGCCAGTCCGTCCCGAAGATCATCCGCCGGGTCAGTCGGGCCCAGTTGTGCCGCGCGTAGTAGGTCGTCAGCCGCGACGGCGGCAGGCCGGACAGCTCGATCCAGACATGCTCGTTGGTCAGCGCCAGGAACGCCGCCGCGTCGTACCACCAACCGCGCCCGCCGTGCGCGAGCACGAAGTCCAGCGAGCGGAAGTCGCGCAGCACGTCGTCCAGCAGCACCGGATCGCCGAACTGGTTGAGCGCGCCGGGAAAGGTTGACGTGCCGCAGTGCACCACCACCGGCAGTCCCGCCGCCTGGCAGATCTCGTAGGCCGGGTAGAGCGCGCGGTCGTTGACGGCAAAACCGCCGTGCACGGGATGCACCTTCAGCGCGATCGCCCCGAGGGCAAGCTGGCGCTGCAACTCGTCCTCGATCGGGAAGTGCAGGTGCGGGTTGACGTTGGCCGCAACCTTCACCCGGGACGGGTTGAACGACGCCAGGGTGATCATGTCCTCGACGCTCTGCCGGCCGGTGACCTTGGGGCTGTACTCGGACAGCACGAGCGCCACGTCGACTCCCTCGGCCGCCAGGTAGGCGTCGAACGCGTCCGGCCGCACCACGCCGTCGTCGTCGTAGAGCGCGTTCAGCTCCGGCGAGTCGAAGTCCTGGACCCACACGTCCCACGGCAGCTTCAGCCCGTCCCGCCGGGCCGGGTGCAGGTGCACGTCGACGAGCGGCCGTCCGTCAAGCATGCGTCACCCGAGCTGCATCTCCTTGAGGACGTCGCGCGCCATCTGGCGCAGCTCGACGCGCCGGATCTTGCCGGTCGCGGTGGTCGGGTAACCGCTCACGAAGACGATCTTGCGGGGCCGCTTCACCGACGGCAGCCCGGCGCGGCAGAACGCGATCAACTCGAGCTCGGTGACGCTGTGTCCGACCTCCAGCAACACGTAGGCCACCGGCTTCTCCAGGCCGTCGCTGTCCAGAGCGGCGACGACGACCGCCTGGCTCACCGCCGGGTGGTCGAGCAGGCGGCCCTCCACCTCGGCCGGGGAGACCCAGATGCCGCTGGCCTTGAGCATGTCGCCGGTCCGCCCGAGGCAGGCGTAGTAGCCCTCGGAGTCACGCACGTAGGTGTCGCCGGTGCGCAACCACTCGCCCTGGAAGACCTGGCGGCTCGCTGCGTACCGCGACCAGTAGCCGGTCGCGGCGGAGTCGCCGCGGACCAGCAGCGTGCCCGGCGTGCCGTCGGTGACCTCGATGCCCGCGTCGTCGACGATCTTCAGCTCGTATCCGGGGACGGCCCGACCGGTCGTCCCCGGCCGGACCTCACCCGCATGGTTGGACAGGAAGATGTGCAGCATCTCGGTCATGCCCAGGCCGTCGAGGATGTCCACGCCGAAGTGCGACGTCCAGCGCTGGTAGAGCGCGGCCGGCAGCGCCTCCCCCGCCGACGCGGCGAGGCGGACTCCGGCCAGGGCGCCGGCCGGCAGGTCGGCGCGCAGCATGTTGACGAAGAACGTGGGGCCGCCGAAGAACAGCGTGACGCCGTAGTCCCGCACCCGCGCGGCCACCACGTCCGGTCGCGACGGTGCCGGCTCGAGCACCGCGCAGGCGCCGGCCGCCAGCGGGAACAGTACGGAGTTGCCGAGCCCGTAGGCGAAGAACGCCTTCGCGGCGGACAGGCAGCGGTCCTCGGGACGGATACCGAGGACCTGCACTCCGTACGTCTGGCACACGACCCGGATCGATCCGTGCCGGTGCATCGCGCCCTTGCTCTGGCCGGTCGTGCCCGAGGTGTACAGCCAGAACGCCGGCGAGTCCTCGGTGCTCGCGTACACGTCGTCGGACGGCGTGGCCGTCGCCAGCAGCGACTCCAGGTCATGCACCGGCCGGCTCGACGTCCCGACGTCGCCGCCACCGCAGGCCAGGACGCCCTGCAGCCCAGGGGCATTCGCAGTCGCCTCGGCCGCCGCTGCGGTGAACTCGGGCGTGACGGCGAGGAGCCGGGCTCGCGAGTCGACCAGCAGTTCGGCCAGACCGTCGGCGTGGAGCATCGTCGACACCGGCACGGGCACGGCACCGATCCGCATCGCGGCCAGGTAGACGGTGACGAAGTCCGGGCTGTCGGCCATGAACATCAGCAGCCGCTGCTCGGGCTCCAGTCCCAGCTCGCGCAGGACGGATGCCGCGCGCCGCACCCGGTCCAGCAGCCCGCCGTAGGTCAACTCGCCGCCGACTCCGGACACGGCCAGGCGCTCGGCGCCGCCGCCGTCGACCTGGCGATCGAGCAGGTACTCGCACGCGTTGAACCGGACCTCAGCCATCGCCGGCCGCCTCTCGCTCTAGCGCAGGTGCACGTAGTCGTAGTCGAACGGTTGCCCGTTGATGCCCTGACGCGGCGGCGCGATCCATGCCGCGATCTTGCCGCGTTCGTGCACCGGTTGCATCAACGAACGGACGTGAGTCTTGTCGACGGCGGTGGGCAGCCACCGGCCCTGCCCGGCGGTCCACTCGTCCGCGGTGAGCTGCGTGCCGTCCGGGCTCGCCTCGATGCCGGCAAACGCGCCCACCTTGCGGTTGAAGGCGACGCTCGGCAGCGCGAGCCGGGTGCCGATGCCGGCCTGGTCGAGGATCTTGTTCCACCGGTTGACCCCGCTCTGACAGTCGGAGATGTACTCCCGGCGCAGGTCGGTGTTCAGGCCGACGAGCGCGGACACCTCGCTCTGGCTGATCGCCCCGTCCCCGTCGAGCGCGTCGACCATGATCGAGTCGTTACCGAGCCGGTGATCGTCCTGGCGCCGCTCCTCCATCCACCGGCCCTTGATGCCCGCGGTGTAGTAGTTCGCGACGTTGGTCGAGGTCTCGGACCCGAACAGGTCCAGCGACACCGAGTAGTGGAAGTTCAGGTACTTCTGGATCACGTCCAACGGGATGCCGCCGCGCGCGGCAACCTCCTCGCTGTCGTTCTCGGTCATCAGTTCCGCCGTGCGCTGCACGACGCGATCGATCCCGGTCGTGCCCACCATCATGTGGTGGGCCTCCTCCTTGAGCATGAAC
>JBDTGE010000134.1:0-3462 GCA_039937575.1 Jatrophihabitantaceae bacterium | reverse complement strand
AAGGACCTTCGGACAGGCCGGTAACACCGGCTCCGCACCCATACCCGACGTGCGCCAACACCCGAACCAAGATCGTCAAGTGGCGGAGAAGATCAAATACCGCTCACCGTGAGAGATCGAGGCTAGTGCAACGGTTTTGTCTCGTTTGCGTGCTGAATCAGTACGGCACCCGCTAGCGCGGTCCACTGTGCCGCCGTTCGGACCCGCTACCGCGGTCCGAACTGCCTGTCGCCGGCGTCGCCGAGGCCCGGGACGATGTAGGCCGAGTCGTTCAGGCGCTCGTCGATGCTCGCGACGAACAGCCGGGTGGCCAGGCCGTGGTCGCCGATGTGCTTCACGCCCTCGGGGGCGGCGAGGGCGCAGATGACGGTGAGGTCGGTGGCCCCGCGCGCGTGCAGCAGTTCCAGGCAGTGCTGCAGCGAGCCGCCGGTGGCCAGCATCGGATCGAGCACGATCACCGGTCGCCCGGCCAGCGAGGCGGGCAGCGAGGCCATGTACGGGACTGGCTCGTGCGTGTGCTCGTCGCGCGCCAGCCCGACGAAACCCATCTGCGACTCGGGCAGCAGGTTGAACGCGGCCTCGGCCATGCCCAGCCCGGCGCGGAGCACGGGCACGAGCAGCGGCGGGTTGGCGATCACGACGCCGGTGGTGTCGGTGACCGGGGTGGTGATCGGCGCCCGGCCGACCTCGAGCTCGCGGGTCGCCTCGTACACCAGCAGGGTGGCCAGCTCGCGCAGTGCCGCCCGGAACTCGGCGTTGCTGCTGCGCTCGTCCCGCATCACGGTGAGGCGGGCCTGGACGATGGGGTGGGCGACGACGACAGTTTCCACGCCGCGCAGCCTACTGAGTTCTGGCTCGTGCGCGATGGCCCCGGCCCGGGGTTCTGGCCGGCCCACGCGGGCGGGTGCCGCTGACCCGGCGGGCCCGTCTTCGGCGAACGATGCCGACGTCCGGGCCCGTTTTCCCCATCTAGACTGGGCCGGTGAGCATCCTCGAACGCACCGATCTGCACCTCGCCGGAGGCGATGGCCTGCAGAGCGTGACGCGCGACGACTCGTCGTTGCGCCGGTTCCTGCACGGGCTGCCCGGGGTGGATCAGGTCGGCGCGGAGGCTCGCGCGGCCGGCCTGGCCACCCGCAGCATCAAGACGACGGCCAAGGCGTGGGCGATCGACACCGCGATCTCGATGGTCGACCTCACCACGCTCGAGGGCGCCGACACACCGGGCAAGGTCCGTTCGCTGTGCGCCAAGGCCGCCCGGCCCGATCCCAGCGACCCGACGACGCCCGCCGTGGCGGCAGTGTGCATCTACCCCGACCTGGTCGAGACCGCGGTGCGGGCCCTGCGAGGGACCTCGGTCGCCGTGGCCAGTGTGGCAACGGCGTTCCCGTCCGGGCGGGCGTCGCTGGCGACCAAGCTGCACGACGTCCGCGACGCGGTGGCCGCCGGAGCGAGCGAGATCGACATGGTGATCGACCGCGGCGCCTTCCTGGCCGGGCACTACCTGCAGGTGTTCGAGGAGATCGTCGCGACCAAGGAGAACTGCGGTGACGCGCACCTAAAGGTGATCCTGGAGACCGGCGAACTGGTGACCCTGGACAATGCCCGGCGCGCGTCCTGGCTGGCGCTACTGGCCGGCGGCGACTTCATCAAGACCTCGACGGGCAAGACGGCGCCGGCCGCCACTCCCCCGGTCGCGCTCGTCATGCTCGAGGCGGCTCGGGACTTCCGGGACATCACCGGTGACCTGCGGGGCGTCAAGCTGGCCGGTGGTATCCGGACGACCAAGGAGGCCGTGCGCTACCTGGTCATGGTCAACGAGGTGGCCGGCGAGGACTGGCTGGACCCCGCCCTGTTCCGGTTCGGCGCGTCCAGCCTGTTGAACGACCTACTGCAGCAGCGGCACAAACTGACGACCGGTAGCTACGACGGCCCTGACTACGTGACGGTGGACTGAGATGGCCCCCAAGAAGTTCGACTACGCACCAGCGCCCGAGTCGCGGGACATCGCCCGGCTCAAGCCGAGTTACCAGATCTTCGTCAACGGGCAGTTCCGCGACGGCACGGGCGAGGCGACCAAGACCATCAACCCGGCCGACGAGTCACCGCTGGCCGAGGTCGCCGAGGCCGGGCCGTCCGACGTCGACGACGCGGTGCGTGCCGCACGGCGCGCCTTCGGACCGTGGTCGCGGCTGCCAGGCAAGGAGCGGGGCAAGTACCTGTTCCGCATCGCCCGCGCGATCCAGGAGCGGGGTCGCGAGCTGGCGGTGCTGGAGTCCCTGGACAACGGCAAGCCGATCCGCGAGTCGCGCGACGTCGATGTCCCGACGGCGGCGGCGCACTTCTTCTACTACGCCGGCTGGGCCGACAAGCTCGCCTACGCCGGTTTCGGTCCGGATCCCCGGCCGATCGGGGTGGCCGGGCAGATCATCCCGTGGAACTTCCCGCTGCTGATGGCGGCGTGGAAGATCGCTCCGGCGCTCGCGTGCGGCAACACGGTAGTGCTCAAGCCGGCCGAGACGACGCCGCTGTCCGCACTGGTGCTGGCCGAGATCCTCGCCGAGGCCGACCTCCCGCCCGGCGTCGTCAACATCCTGGCCGGCGGTCCGAGCATCGGGCAGGCGATCGTCGAGCACCCGGGCGTGGACAAGATCGCGTTCACCGGCTCGACCGACGTCGGCAAGGTCATCGCGCGCACGCTGGCCGGTACGTCCACGCGGCTCTCGCTCGAGCTCGGCGGCAAGGCGGCGAACATCGTGTTCGACGACGCGCCACTGGACCAGGCCGTCGAGGGCATCGTCAACGGCATATTCTTCAACCAGGGCCAGGTCTGCTGCGCCGGCTCGCGGCTGCTCGTGCAGGAGTCGGTGGCCGACGAGTTGATCTCCTCGTTGCAGCGGCGCCTGGGCACCCTGCGGCTCGGCGATCCGCTGGACAAGAACACCGACATCGGCGCGATCAACTCGGCCGAGCAGCTGGCCCGGATCCGCACGTTGGCCGACGTCGGCGTCCAGGAGGGCGCTACGCGGTGGTCACCGCCGTGCGTGCTGCCCGACCGCGGCTTCTGGTTCGCCCCGACCGTGTTCACCGACGTGTCGCAGTCGCAGCGGATCGCGCGCGAGGAGATCTTCGGCCCGGTGCTCTCCGTACTGACCTTCCGCACGCCCGGTGAGGCGATCGAGAAGGCCAACAACACGCCGTACGGGCTGTCGGCCGGCGTCTGGACCGAGAAGGGGTCCCGGATCCTGTCGATGGCGTCCAAGCTGCGGGCCGGCGTCGTCTGGGCCAACACGTTCAACCGCTTCGACCCGACCTCGCCGTTCGGCGGCTACAAGGAGTCCGGCTACGGCCGCGAAGGCGGACGCCACGGCCTGGAGGCCTACCTTGCCCACTGAATCTGCCAAAGCGCCTGGACCTACGGTCGCCGCTGTGCCGGCCAGGGCGCCTGGACCTACGGTCGGC
>JBDTGE010000133.1:0-6754 GCA_039937575.1 Jatrophihabitantaceae bacterium | reverse complement strand
AGCGGTTCGCCGACCGCATCGCCTCCTTCACGTCCATCTCCGGGCCCTCGCTCGATCACGCGCGCAGGTGGCTCCGATCCGCCCGCCAGCACCCGCTGGCCAGTGCCCGGCAGCTGCTCGCCTCGTACTACATCGCCTTCTTCCAGCTGCCGGTGCTGCCCGAGACGGTGATGGGCAGCCGGGCGATCGACCGGATGATCAGCGGGCCGCTGACCGGTCGGCGCACCGAGGCGGACCGGCGCAACGGCATTCAGCTCTACCGCGCCAACCTGCGGCCGCGCAGAGGCCGACCCGAACCACAGCGCACCTCGATCCCGGTCCAGGTCCTCGCCCCCACCCACGACGCGTTCGTATCGACGGCGCTGCAGACCCAGGCGCCGGCGCCGTACGTCAGCGACCTGACCACGCGCACCGTCAGTGGCGGGCACTGGGTCATCGCGGAACGCCCCGACGTCATCGCCCGCTGCGTCACCGAGTTCGTGTACCGGGTCGACGGTGGCACCGGACTCTAGTCAGAGCCCGGCCGCGCGCTCGAGCGCGCTCAGCTCGTCGCCGAGGTACGTGAGCAGGCGTTGCAGGTGCGGCACCGTACGGCGGCATCCGGTCAGGCCGAACGCCAGCTCGTCGGAGTAACTGGTGCAGGTGATGTTCAACGCCTGACCGTCGATCGGGATGGACAGCGGATACAGCCCGTCCAGCCGCGCCCCGTTCCAGTACATCGGCGACCGGGGTCCGGGCACGTTCGAGATGATGATGTTGAACGGCGGCCGCACCTTGCCGTGCAGCCGCAGCACCTGCTGCACGAGCACCGGACTCATCGCAACCGCGCTCAGCGCCAGCACCTGGAGCTGGCTCATCCCCCGCAAGGCCTGCTTGCCGTGCTCCATCGAGGCGTGCACCGCGTCGAGCCGGTCGGCCGCGTCGTCCAGGTCGGTGCCCAGGTTGCACAGCACCGCGCCCACGGCGTTCCCGCCGCCGTCACCGCCCTCGGGGTGATCGGAGTGCAGCGAGACCGGCACCATCGCGACCAGCGCTTCCTCGGGCAGCGCGTCCAGGCTCTGCAGGTACGAGCGCAGCGCACCGGAACACATCGCCAGCACCACGTCGTTCACCGTCGTCTGGCTCGCCTTGCCGATGTGCCGGATCCGCTCGATCGGCCAGGACTGGGCCGCGAACCGGCGCGCGCCGGTGATCGGGACGTTGAGTATCGACTTCGGCGCGGACATCGGCACCCCGCCGTCGTCCTCGGTGAACCCACGGGTCAGCAGCCGGGCCACCGCCGGCACCACGGCGGCCAGATCCACGGCACCGTTCAGCGCGGCCTTCGGCAGTCCCGGGACGCCGCCGCCGTCCCGGGGCGCCCGGGAGCTGCGCAAGGGCGTGGCCCACGGCGCGGGCATGTCGCGCTCGTCCGGGTCGTCCGAGAGCATCCGCGAGAGCATCCGCAGCGAGGACACCCCGTCCACCAGAGCGTGGTGCACCTTGAAGTAGGTGGCGTACCGGCCGTCGTCCAGGCCCTCGATGAGATGCACCTCCCATAGGGGCCGGTGCCGGTCCAGCAGCGAGGAGTGCAGTCGCGAGCACAGCGACAGCAACTCCAGGACCCGACCGGGCTGCGGGAGGGCGTTGCGGCGGACGTGGTGCTCCAGGTCGTACCGCTTGTCCACCTCCCAGCCCCACTGTCCGAGCGAGGTGATCGAGCGGCTGGCCCGCTTCTGGAACAGCGGCGCGATCTCGTCAGTGGCCAGCGCCGCGTCGAACATCGCCCGGACGTCGAGCGCGTCGGCGCCTTCGGGCGGTTGGAACAGCTGCAGAGCACCGACGTGCATCGGGTGCTCACGGGACTCGGCGAGCAGGAACATCGAGCTGGTCGGTGACATCGGCAGCAGCATCCGGTACCTCTCTGTGCCCGGGCCGGCGAGGACGAGGGTTCCGCCGGCCGGTGAGGGCGATTGTGTCACTTGCCGCTCGCCCTCGCAGAACCGCTCAGGAGCGGTCGGGAAAAGGCTCAAAGGCCTGATCCGCGGCGGGGAGCGAGGCCAGCTCCTGGTTACTGTGTCGGTGCGATATGCACGTCGCCGTGCGCGTCGATGCAGTGCCCGGCGTCGTGTGCGGGTGCGTCGGAGTGGTCCGCCTGCAACGTCACGTGCCCGATTCCGTAGGCGTCCGCCAGCATCGCGCGTAGCCGCGAACTCACCTCGTGGCAGTCGTGCGGCGGGCTGACCAGAACGTGGGCCGACGCTGCCCCTTCGCCACTGCCGATCTGCCACACGTGCAGGTCGTGCACCTCCGCGACTCCGGCCAGCGCCGCCATCTGCTCGCCCAACACGAACGGGTCGACCCCGTTCGGCGCCGCCTCCAGGAACACCCGGCCGGCCGCATGCACGAGGCCCCATCCCGTCCACGCCATCAGCGCCGCGACGACGAGTGAGGCCACCGCGTCCGCGCGGGTCCATCCGGTCCACAGGATCACGACGCCGGCGAGGAACGTCGCGAGGAACGCCCAGACGTCCGTGACCAGATGGGCCACGACTCCCTTGATGTTCAGGCTTGATCGATCGGCCCGACCGGCCAGCCACGTGGCGAGCAGGTTCACCGCGACGCCGATCAGCGCGACCACCGAGACCACGCCACCGTGGACGGCGCCGGGTTCGAACAGCCGGTGCACGCCCTCGACGACGAACCAGATCGCCAGCAGCAGCAGGGTGATCCCGTTGGCCTGCCCGGACAGCGCGTCCACGCGGGCGAAGCCGTAGGTGTACGCGCCGCGCGCCGGTCGCTGCACGATCCGCGACGCGATGATCGCCACCGCGATTGCGGCCGCATCGGTGACCATATGACCGGCGTCGGTGATCAGCGCGAGCGAGTGGGCCAGGATGCCGGCGACGATCTCCCCCACCATGAAGAGCACGATCGCGATGAGCGCGCCGAGCAGCCAGCGCCGGTCGGTCTGCGCCGTCACGCGGTGGGCGAGCCCGGAGTGGCTCGCGCTGCGCTCGTCGTGACTCACCCGTCCACTGTCACACAGTCGGCGCCGGGAGCGCGATTCGTTCCGGGAGC
Organism: Jatrophihabitantaceae bacterium; assembly: GCA_039937575.1. Lineage (GTDB taxonomy): Bacteria > Actinomycetota > Actinomycetes > Mycobacteriales > Jatrophihabitantaceae > JBDTGE01. The sequence continues at coordinate 3,694 of JBDTGE010000133.1, read as the reverse complement.
CCATCGCGGAACGCACGATCGGGAATCGAGATCGGCCGGCGGACGTTGGGCCCAACAACAGCAACCGGCCCTGAGGAGTGCGAGATGACCACCGCAAAGTGGAACGGAACCGTTGTCGCCGAGAGCGATGACACCGTCGTCGTGGAGGGCAACCACTACTTCCCGCGTGAGTCCGTGCGGGCCGACGTGCTCCGCGAGTCCGATACGAGCAGTGTCTGCCCGTGGAAGGGCACCGCCTCCTACTACTCGCTCGAGGTCGACGGCCAGCGCAACGCCGACGCGGCCTGGTACTACCCCACGCCCAAGGACGAGGCGAAGCAGATCCTGGACCACATCGCGTTCTGGAAGGGCGTCGAGGTCGGGTGAGTCACCAGCCGGCGTAGACGGGTCGACCTTCGGTGTAGCCCGACGCCGACTGCACGCCGATCACGGCCCGCTGGTGGAACTCGGCCAGGGTGGACGCGCCCGCGTAGGTGCACGCTGATCGGACGCCCGCGGTGATCTCGTCGAGCAGGTCCTCCACGCCGGGACGGGTCGGGTCCAGGTACTGCCGGCCGGAGGAGATGCCCTCCTCGAACAAGGCCTTGCGGGCGCGCTCGAAGGAGTCCTCCCCCGACGTCCGGTTGGCCACCGCCCGGGCCGAGGCCATGCCGAAGCTGTCCTTGTACCGCCGCCCGTCCGCGGCCACGTGCAGATCGCCCGGCGACTCGTAGGTCCCGGCGAACCACGAACCGATCATCACCGACGACGCCCCGGCGGCCAACGCCAGCGCCACGTCCCGCGGATGGCGCACTCCCCCATCGGCCCACACGCGCTTGCCCAGGTCGCGGGCGGCGCTCGCGCACTCGAGCACGGCGGAGAACTGCGGCCGTCCGACTCCGGTCATCATGCGGGTCGTGCACATCGCCCCCGGCCCGACGCCGACCTTGACGATGTCGGCGCCGGCCGCGATCAGGTCGCGAACCCCGTCGGCCGAGACCACGTTGCCGGCGACGATCGGCACCGACGGCGCCAGCGCGCGCACGGCGGCCAGGGCATCGAGCATTCGCTGCTGGTGCCCGTGCGCGGTGTCGATGACCAGCGCGTCGACCCCGGCCGCCAGCAGCTCGACCGCCTTGCCCGAGACATCGCCGTTCACACCCAGCGCCGCCACGACCCGGAGCCGCCCGGACGCGTCGACCGCCGGCTGGTAGATCGTCGACCGCAGCGCGCCGGTGCGGGTCAGGACGCCGATCAGCATGCCGTCCGCGTCGACGACGGGCGCGAGTCGGCGGCGCAAGCGATCGAGCTCGGCGAACGCCTGCACCGGGTCCACCGGATGGGTCAGCGTCGCCGGGTCGCGGGACATCACCTGGTGCAGCTGGGCGAACCGATCCGCCCCGACACAGTCGGCCTCGGTGACGACGCCGACCGGGCGACCGCTGTCGACGACGATCACGACCCCGTGCGCCCGCTTGGACATCAGCGCGAGGGCGTCGCTGACCGGGCTCTGCGGCGTGAGGGTCACCGCCGTGTCCACGATCAGGTGCCGGCGCTTGACCCAGTCGACCACCTCGCTGACGACGGCGACCGGTATGTCCTGCGGGAGGACGGTGAGGGCCCCGCGCCGGGCGGTGGTCTCGGCCATCCGGCGACCGGCCACCGCGGTCATGTTGGCCACGACGAGCGGGATGGTGGCACCACTGCCGTCGTCGGTGCTCAGGTCCACGTCGAAGCGCGACGTGACGTCCGAGCGGGCCGGCACCATGAAGACGTCGTCGTAGGTGAGTTCGAAGGGCGGGACGGCATCGGCGAAGCGCATGCCCCCAGCATTCCAGGCCCGTCGCGCCTGGAAGAATCACCGTGTGAGCGTGGCCGTGTTCGACGTAGACGGAGTCGTCGCCGACGTCCGGCACCGGCTGCACCACCTCAGCCTCCGGCACGCCTGGTCGGCGTTCTTCCGGGACGCCGCCGAGGACGCGCTGCTGCCCGAGGGCGCACGACTGGTCGCGGACCTGCAGGACCGGCACGAGATCATCTGGCTGACCGGACGTCCGGAGTGGCTGCGAGAGCTCACCCGCGACTGGTTCGTCGGACACGGACTGCCCGACACCGAACTGCACATGCGGCCCGAGCACGACTATCGCCCGGCCCGCCAGTACAAGCTGTCGGTGCTGCACCGGCTCCAGCCCCGCGAGGTCGCGGCCTTCATCGACGACGACGACGAGGTGATCGAGGCTGCGCTCGCGGCCGGCTTTCCGGCCGTTCTGGCCGACTGGGTCCCGCGCGAGCGTTCGCTGCGCGAGGCCCAGGAGCGTTACGGTCGGACGTGAATCAAGCCGAACAGATCACGCCAGGGTAACAATCACACGCGGACTTCACATAGGTGTCCGGGTATGTCCGATATTCATATCCACAGGTGCGCGCGGCGACTGGACAAGTGCGACTCAGAGCGCACACTTGTGACGTAGCTCTCTACTGGAAGCGATTACAGGACACCACATGATCACGCTGACCGAGCCGGCGATCCCGGCCCAGCCCCACTGCCGGCACACGCCGCCGTGCCCCACCGCGGACGCATCGGACCGCGACGCGGCGCACGTCATCTCGGCCCACCCGGAGCAGGGCTGGAGCCTGCTGTGCAACGGCGTCGTCCTGTTCGAGGACTTCGGCGAGCTGCTGCCCGACGGGCGGAGCTGCGCGGCCCGGCGCAGCGAGCTGCTGCTCGCGTCCCCGCATCGCCGCGCGAGCTGATCCACCCGAACGGCCCGGCGCCGCTCGACCCGCTGCCGTGACCCTCGAGTAGCCCCCTCCCCAATCGGGAACGGTTCCCATGCCCACCCCTGGGTGCGGCGCGTTCCCGACCGGTGCTAGCGTCAAGTCGTATTGAACATCGTTTTCATTATCGACTTCGACCGCACGGGGGCTCGCACCGATGTCCGCTCACGTTCTGCGCCGGTTCGCTGCCGGCGGGCTCCTTGTCCCGCTCGCCCTGCTGACCGCGTGCAGCTCGGCGGCGGCCGGCGACGGCTCGGGGAAGCTCTCGATCGTTGCATCCACCGACGTCTACGGCGACATTGCCCGGCAGATCGCCGGCGCCGACGCGCAGATCACCTCGATCATCACCGACCCCGCCCAGGACCCGCACTCCTATGAGGCCGACCCGCGGAACCAGCTCGCCATCGCCAAGGCGGACATCGTGATCGAGAACGGCGGGGGCTACGACGACTTCGTCGACTCGATGCTGCAGGCGGTCGGCCACCCGGGCACCGTCCTGAACGCGGTCAAGATCTCCGGGCACATCGCGCCGCCGGGCGGGGAGCTCAACGAGCACGTCTGGTACGACTTCCCCAGTGTCCAGAAGCTGGTCGCGCGGCTCGTCGATGCGTTGACCACGGCCGAGCCGAGCGACAAGGCGACGTTCACCGCCAACGCCGCCACGTTCGTCGCCAAGCTGAAGGGGCTCGAGGCCGAGGAGGCGCAGCTCAAGCTCGCCCACCAGGGCGATGGTGCGGCGATCACCGAACCCGTCCCGGTGTACCTGCTCGACGCCTGCGGTCTGGTCGACAAGACGCCCACTGCGTTCAGTGACGCGGTCGAGAACGGCACCGGGGTGCCGGCCTTCGTGCTCAAGCAGACGCTGGACCTGTTCTCCTCGGGGCAGGTCAAGCTGCTCGCGTACAACGAACAGACCTCAGGACCGGAGACCCAGCAG
>JBDTGE010000132.1:0-1706 GCA_039937575.1 Jatrophihabitantaceae bacterium | reverse complement strand
GGCGTGGCCAAAGGTTCGCTCTTCCAGTACTTCGAGGACAAGCTCGACTTCTTCGCGCACGTCGCCGAACAGACGTCGCTGTCGATCTACGCCGAGATGCGACCGCACCTGGACCGTCCGAGACCGACCGGCGCCGACCGGTCGTTCCTCGACTACTTCGCCGCCCTGGTGGACGTCTGGATCGCCTACATGCACGGGCATCCACTCGAACGCGGGGTCACCGCGGCCACCACGATGGAGCTCGACCCGGACATCCGCCGCGCCGTCCGCGAGCCGGTGCACCGCCTGTACGCGCAGGGCCTGCGGCCACTGCTCGAAGGCGCCGTGGACTCCGGCGATCTGGCGGCCGACACCGACATCGACGCGCTGCTGTCGCTGCTTGTGCTTCTACTCCCCCACCTGGCACTCGCCCCGTTCGAGCCGGGCCTGGACGCCGGACTCACCCTGTACGGCACACGGGGTCGCGCCCGCTCCCGAGCCGCCCGGCGTCTGGTCGCCGTCGTGTTCGCGAACGCCACGCCGTGAGCGACTATCCGCCCGAACCGTGGGACCTGCGCGGCCAGCTGCACTCGTCCGTCTACCTGGTCCCGTTCGATCAGATCCCCACCGACCTGCCGCCAGGCTGGCGACCGATCCAAATCGGCGGGCGGGCGATCGTCGGGACGGCGTGGGTGACGTACGGACCCGGGGGGGTTCTCGAGTACAACGAGCTGATGGCGACGGTGCTGGTCCGGCGCGGTCGGCACCTGCGGCCGACCATCACCCACATCTGGGTCGACAGCGCGGCCTCGCGCGAGGGCGGTCGGGCGTTGTGGGGCATCCCGAAGGAGCTGGCCGAGTTCACCGTCGACGGCGTCCGGTTCGCAGCGGTCGATGGAGACGGTCCGATCGCCAAGGGCACCGTCCGGGTGGGCCGCCGGCCTACCCGGCCGGTGGCCGCTGCGGTTCAGCCTCGTCCAGTCGCTCGGCGGCGTCGCGAAGGTGTCGAACGTCCGTTGCCGAGCGCGGGTCGGTCCGGCGCGGGCCACGTTCGACACCGACCCGAGCGGTCCGCTCGCGTTCCTGGCCGGTCGGTGCAGCATCCTCTCCTTCTCGCTCGCCCAACCTCGCCGCGCCGAGGGCCGGGCTGGAGTTCGTCCCGCCCTGGGCGTTGAATGGGGCCATGAAGACGGCCGCGGAGGTAGGCACCGATCCCGATTGGGAGTGGACGCCGCTGCGGATTCCGGCCGAGGTGGGTCGCACGTCAGCAGCGGCGCAGTTGTCTCTGCACGCCGAGTTCGGCGGTTGGGAACTGGCCCGGGTCGCGCGTTACAGCGACGGCACCCGGCGGGTGTGGCTGCGGCGCAAGCGTCGTCCGGCCGGGGCAGTCCCCCTGCCCGGCCTGTACGTCTGAGGCCCGAATCGCGCGCTCAGCCCGCGTACAGGGCGCGAACCGTGTCGATCGTGTCGGCCTCGGCCGCGGTCTTGTCCTCGCGATAGCGCACCACGCGGGCGAAGCGCAGGGCCAGCCCGCCCGGATAGCGGGATGAGGACTGCAACCCGTCGAACGCGATCTCGACAACCTGCTCGGGCCGGACGGTGACCACGTACTGATCGGTCGGGCCGGTGGCCAGTTCGGTGAAGCGCTCGGTCTGCCAGGCGAGCATCGCGTCGGTCATGCCCTTGAACGTCTTGCCCAGCATGACGAAACCGCCCGTCCGCGGGTC
>JBDTGE010000131.1:0-13389 GCA_039937575.1 Jatrophihabitantaceae bacterium | reverse complement strand
CGGTGCTCGACGGCGTCCAGCCAGACCACCTGGTCGCAGCCCTGCTCGGCCGCATGAGCCTGGGCGACCAGGGACGCCGCGTAGTTGCCGGCGCACTTGGCCTCGCCCGTTCCGCCGGGGGCCGCGCGGGTGAACTCGGTCGAGAGCCACACCGACACCGGCAGCACGCCGCGCGGGAAGTACGCGCCGGCCGGGGAGGCGATGAGCAGGTACGCGTAGGCGTTGGCCGGCCGCACCCCCAGGCCGACCTCGGTCGAGATCATGAAGGGCCGGAAGTACAGCGAGTCGGTGTCCGCGGTAGGCACCCACGCCCGGTCGATCTCGGTCAGCGCGCGCAGCGATTCGACGAACAGGTCCGCGGGCAGTTCGGCCATGGCCAGCCGTTCGGCCGAGCGGGCGAACCGGGCGGCGTTGGCGTCGGGGCGGAACGTCGCGATCGAGCCGTCGGGCTGCCGGTACGCCTTGAGACCCTCGAAGATCTCCTGCCCGTAGTGCAGCGACATCGTGGCCGGATCGAGCGCCAGCGGGCCGTACGGCAGTACCCGGCCCTGGCCCCAGCCGGCGTCCGCCGTCCAGTCGATGCGGACCATGTGGTCGGTGAAGTACTTACCGAAGCCGGGGGCGGCGAGGATCGCGGCCCGCTCGTCATCGGTGCGGGGCTTGGGGTTTAGCTCGACACTGAACGTCATAGTCGGACATCCTAGTTCCGGCCGTGCGGGACGGCCGAGCGCTATTTGGTGGCGATCGCCGAGTCCGTCGCCAAGATCGACAGCAGCGAGCCGACCCCCTCGTCCGTGGCGGCCACGACCAGGGCCGGCAACGCCTTGGTCAGCATCTCCAGCAGGGCGTCCCGGTCGACGGCGCCACCGTCGATCCAGCGGATCGTGCACTCCTCGCTGTAGGCCACCCAGCCGTGGACGGCCAGCTGCGCGCGCGGGCCGAGCTCGAAGCCCAGCCGGCCGACGACGCCGATCACCCGGCCGGCCATCCGCGCGCGGGTGTCGTCGAAGATCGCCCGCATCTCGGCGTCACCGCTCGCGGCGCCGCGGACGAGGGACTTGTAGTTGTCCGGGTTCTCCTCGACGTACGCGATGAACGCATCCAGGGCCGCCTGCAGGGCCTCGACGGGGGGGAGCGCGATGTCCGGCTGGGTCCGGTCCAGCAGCTCCTGCGCGGCGGCCCGGGCGACCGCGGTGTGGAACTCCTGCTTGGAGGAGAAGTAGTGGAACAGCAGGCCCCGCGAGATCCCGGCCTGCGTGGCGATGTCCTCGACCGACAGCTCGTCCAGGGTGCGCGTGGCCAGCATCTCGACTCCGAGTGCGATCAGCTGGGCCCGCCGGGCCGCTGGGTCCAGGCGGGTGCGCTTCTCGCGATTCACACAGGCATCCTATCCCGCTATTGAATGTGAGCCAGCTAGCTATTGACTGCGATTCAATGAGCGAATTACCCTGGACACCATGACTCAGGCAACCCGTCCGCACCGCGCGGAACGCAGGGCCCAGGACCCGAGCGCATCAGCCGGGCGTCGCCCCGTCGGCGTACTGATCATCGGCGGCGGCTTCGCCGGTCTCGGTGCGGCCATCCGGCTGGCCCGGGACGGGCGCACCGACTTCCTGGTCGTCGATCGGGGCTCCGGCGTCGGCGGCACCTGGCGCGACAACACCTACCCCGGGGCGGCGTGCGACGTACCCTCGCACCTGTACTCCTACAGCTTCGAGCTCAACCCCGACTGGACGCGATCGTTCTCCCCGCAGCCGGAGATCCACGCCTACCTGCGGAGAACCGCGGAGAAGTACGGCGTCCTGGACAAGCACCAGTTCGACACCGAGGTCACCCGGGCCCGGTGGGACGACACCACCCGCCAGTGGCTGGTCGACACCACCCGGGGCAACTTCCGCGCCGACGTGCTCGTGTCCGCCGTCGGCGCGCTCTGCGAGCCCAACGTGCCGGACATCAAGGGCATCGAGACCTTCACCGGCGAGGTGTTCCACTCGGCCCGCTGGAACCACGACGCCAACCTGGCCGGCCAGCGCGTCGCGCTCATCGGCACGGGCGCGTCGGCGATCCAGATCGGGCCGGCGATCGCCGATCGGGTCGGCCGGCTGGACGTGTACCAGCGCACCGCCCCTTGGGTCATGCCGCGGCACGATCGGGCGTACTCCGGCCTGGAACGGTTCGCCTACAAGCGCGTCCCGTTCCTGCAGCGGGTGGCCCGCGAGGCGATCTACTGGGGCCGCGAGTCGTTCGTGCTCGGCTTCGCCTTCTGGCCCAAGATGCTGCTCGCCGCGCAGAAGATGGCCGAGCGAAACATCGGCAAGGCGATCAAGGACCCGCAGCTGCGCGAGGCCGTCACCCCCGACTGGCAGATCGGCTGCAAGCGCATCCTGATCTCCAACCAGTGGTACCCGATGCTCGCCCGGGACAACGTCGACCTCGTCACCGACGGCATCGCCGAAATCCGCGGCAACTCGATCCTCAGCACGGACGGCACCACGCGCGAGGTCGACGCGGTCGTCGTGGCGACGGGCTTCCACGTCACCGATTCGCCGACCTACCAGGCGATCATCGGACGGGACGGCCGTTCACTCGGGCAGGTGTGGGACGAGCAGGGGCAGCAGGCCTACAAGGGCGCGAGCGTCACCGGCTTCCCGAACCTGTTCTTCGTGGTCGGGCCGAACACCGGCCTCGGGCACAGCTCGATGGTCTACATGATCGAGTCGCACCTCAACTACCTGTCCAGCGCGCTCGAGCAGATGGACCGGCACGAGCTGGCCACCGTCGAGGTCAGCTCCGGCGAGCAGCAGGCGTTCAACGATCACCTGCAGCGGCAGATGAGCCGCACGATCTGGACGACCGGGGGCTGCTCGAGCTGGTACCTGGACAAGCACGGCAACAACACGACCCTCTGGCCGAGCTTCACGTTCGTGTTCGGCCGGCTGACCCGTAGGTTCGACCTGGCCGCCTACGACACGACGGCCCGCGCCGAGCAGGCCGTTCCGAGCAGAGACGAGGTTTCGGCATGACGAGCATCAAGGGCAAGGTGGCCGTGGTCACCGGTGCGGGGTCCGGCATCGGGCGCGCGCTCGCCTACGACCTCGCCCGTCGCGGGGCGCGGTTGGCGATCAGCGACATCGACGAGCTCGGGCTGGCCGAGACGGCCAAGCACGTCCGCGTCATCGGCGCCGCCGTCCACGAGCAGCGGCTCGACGTCACCGACCGCGCCGCCGTGCTGGCCTACGCCGACACGGTCGCAGCCGAGTTCGGCACGGTCAACATCGTCGTGAACAACGCCGGCATCGCATTCAGCGGCGACGTCGAGCAGATGACGTTCGAGCAGATCGAACGGGTCATGGACGTCGACTTCTGGGGAGTGGTCAACGGCACCAAGGCGTTCCTGCCGCACCTGATCGCATCCGGCGAGGGTCACGTCATCAACATCTCCAGCCTGTTCGGGCTGCTGTCGATGCCCAGCCAGAGTGCCTACAACGCGGCCAAGTTCGCGGTGCGCGGGTTCACCGAGGCGCTGCGCCAGGAGATGATCCTGGCCGGACACCCGGTCGAGGTCACCTGCGTGCACCCCGGGGGCATCAAGACGGCGATCGCCCGCAACGGCGGCGCGGTCGCGGGCAAGGACGCCGACGCGCTGGCCGAGTTCTTCGACGCCAAGCTGGCCCGGACGTCACCCGAGTCGGCCGCCAAGTCGATCCTGCGCGCGGTGGTCGGCAACCGACCGCGCGCCGTCGTCGGGCTGGACGCCAAGCTGTTGGACGCCCTGATCCGCGTCATCGGACCGCGCTACCAGCGCCTGTTCGCCGTGGTGGCCGGCCGCGTCATGCCCTCGGCCGAGTCGACCGCGTCCCCGGCGAACCGGCCGGCGCGCAAGGTCTCGGCCTGATGGCCCACCTGCCGCGGCGGGCGGTCATCCTGGCATCCGGTCCGCTCTACCGGCTGTCGCTGAACACCCGGCGTTCGGTCGCGATGCAGCGCCGGCTGTCCGAGGCGTCGGTACGGCTCAACCCCGTTCCGCGCGGGACCCAGGTCACGCCCGTCCGGCTCGGCGGGCAGCCGGCCGAACGGGTGCAGCTCGGTCCGGCCGAGCCGCCCCGCGCCGTGCTCTACCTGCACGGCGGCGGGTACGTGCTCGGCTCGGCGAGGATGTACCGGGTGCTCGCCGCGCACCTGGCCCGCAGTACCGGCGCGGTCGTCTTCACCCTCGACTACCGGCTGGCCCCCGAGCACCGCTACCCGGCCGCGCTGCAGGACGCGGTGGCCGCGTTCGACGAGCTGGTCGAGCGGCACGGCTTCGACCCGTCGCGCATCGCGATCGCCGGCGACTCGGCGGGGGGCGGGCTCGCCGTCGCCGCGGCGCGCGCGCTCACCGACTCCGGCCGGCCGCCGGCTGCGCTCGCGCTGCTGTCGCCCTGGACCGAGCCGTCGGACAGCGACATGCCGGATCGGGACTTCGTCGTCAACCGGGCCTGGGGCACGAGCTCGGCCGCCATGTACCGCGGCACCGCCGAACCGACCGATCCGGGCTACGCGCCGATGTACGCGAACCTGGCCGGCCTGCCGCCGATGCTCGTCCAGTACGGCGCCGACGAGATGCTGCACGATCAGATCGAGCGCTTCCTCGCTCGGGCCCGCGAGGCCGGTTGTGCCGTGCACGCCGTCGAGAGCCCGACGCTGTGGCACAGCGGCCAGGTCCTGGCCGGCCTGCTGCGCGACGCCACCGACGCGGTGCACGACGTCGGGGTGTTTCTGCGCCCGCACCTGGACGCGATCGACAGCCCCCGTCGGTAGGCCGCCCGTTCGGACGCTTCCCGGGGCACCTCGGCTACCGGCAGCGCCGAATCCAGTTGACCGCAGTGATCCAGTCAGCATGTGCTCGAACTTGCCGAAGGGTTGCGTCCACCGGTGCTGTCGGCGCTGGCCGAGCTCGAACGCCAGGCGGTCGCAGTCGACGGCGGGCGGCTGAAGCTCGAGTGGGGCGTGCTGCGGGCTCGTCGCACCGATGTCGTGCAGGACCTGCTCTGGTGGGAGGAGGATCGCCTGGTCGGCTTCCTCGGGCTGTACGCGTTCGGGGCACCCGACGTCGAGCTCGCCGGCGCCGTCCACCCCGACTTCCGCCGACGTGGCATCGCATCCGCGCTGCTGGACGCGGCCCTGCCGCTGTGCCGCGACTGCCGTTACGAGCAGATCCTGCTGGTGGTTCCGCGATCGTCGATCGCCGGCCGGGCGCTGGCGCGCCGCAGCGGCGCGAACCTCGACCACAGCGAACACGCGCTCGTCCTCGCTGACGCGCCGGATGCCTGGACTCGCGAGCCGCGGATCACCGTTCGGGCCGCCGCCGCACCCGACCTCAGCACCGTGTCCCGGCTGTTGGCCGACGCGTTCGGGCGATCGAGCACCGTCACCCTCGACGGGTCCGAACAGCTGCTGGTGGTCGAGCTCGACGGCGACGTCGTCGGTTGCCTGCGGGTGAGCACGGACCACGACGGGGCCGGCATCTACGGTTTCGCCGTCGAGCGATCACTGCGGGGCCGGGGGATCGGACGCGAGGTGCTGCGCCGGGTCTGCGCCGATCTGATCGCCGAGGGTGCGCCCCGCGTGGGGCTCGAGGTCGCGGTCGACAACGACCGGGCCCTCGGGCTGTACACCTCGATCGGCTTCACCCGGGTCACCACGGAGGACTACTACGCACTGCCTTCTGCGACCGGTGTTTGACCGGCAGTCGTGTCGCCCGGGAGCTCGCATCGCCGGTCACATCGCCCACCCTCGCCGTCAGGCACGGACCTGCAGTGCGTTGCTGAGCCGGTCGACCAGCTCGTCCAGCAGCGCGGTGGTCGTCGCGAAGTTGAGCCTGGCGTAGCCATCGTTATCCGGCCCGAAGTCCGGCCCTGGGCTCAGCTCGACGCCAGCCCGTCGACGCAACCAGGTCGCCGGATCCTCGCCCAGGTCGGCGCCGCGGCAGTCGAGCCAGGCCAGGTAGCTCGCCTCCGGCCGCCGCATCGTCACCCCGGACGTCTCGGCCAGGCGGCCGACCAGGTGTTCGCGCTGGAGGAGCAGGTGTGCGTTCAGCCCGGCCAGCCAGTCATCGCCGTCGGACCAGGCGGCGAGCGTGGCCTCGACGCCGAGAACGTTGGTGGCGCCGAACAGGTCAGGTGGCTGGGCGTCCCAGGCCCGGCGCAGGTGGGCCGGGCCGACGTGGGCGACGGCGGTCCGCAGGCCGGCGATGTTGAACGCCTTCGTCGCCGACGTGACGGTCACCGTGCGGCTTGCGGTCTGCGCGCTGAGGGAGGCGAACGGGACGTGACGGTTGGGGTGGTGTGCGAGCTCCGCGTGAATCTCGTCGCTGATCACGATCAGGTCGTGCCGGTCGGCGAGCTCCGCGATGCGCTGCAGCTCGGCGACGGTGAACACGCGCCCGGTCGGATTGTGGGGATTCACCAGGAGCAGGACCTTGGCCCGGGCGCGACTCACCTGCGCGTCGAGCTGTTCGTGGTCCCACGTCCAGCCGGCTGACCCCTCGGGCTGCAAAGGGGCCGGGACGAGCGTGCGGCCCATCGAGGCGATGGTCGCGAGGAATGGTGAATAGTTCGGCGTGTGGGCAACGATTGCGTCGCCCGGTTGCGTGGCCAGTGAGATCACGATCTGCAACGCTTGGATGACATCAGTGAGGCCGCGGACATAGTCCGGATCGGGTGACCAGTCGTAGCGGCTCTGCATTCGGTGGCCGAACGGCTCAGCCAGCGGATGGGTCGGCCAGTCGGGGTAGCCGAGGTCACCCCGGTCCATGCAGGCCTCGAGGGCGGCGCGTATCACGGGCGCGATCGGGTAGTCCATGTCGGCCACCCAGGCCGGGATCACCTCGTCGCCCGGGCGGTGCCACTTCACCCCAGACTTGTGCCGCAGCCAGTTGATGGAGACATCGTTGAAGCCCACCTCGGCCGCGGACGGTGCAGGACCGCCTGGTTCCGCACTGCGAAGCGCGTCGCGGAGGATCTGCATCTGACCGTGGTGTTGGGCCACCTCTTCGTAGAGGTGGAACAGCGCGGTGGCCTGGGTCATGGGACGGTCCGGGCCGAGCGCCCAGGAGTCGGGTGCGTATCGAAGGGGTGCCTGGGCCGCACTGGTGCTCAGGTCGGCCCGCAGCTGCGCCAGCGACGCGTCGACCCGTACCGGCAGTTCGGCGGTTGAGCCGGTCGCCTCGAACTCGCCCGGCCTGTCCCGTACGACCTCGCGGCCGGCGACGACATGACCGCCCCAGTACGCGATGACGCCCAGGCAGTGACTCAGCAGCCCATATGGGGTGTTGGCGCCGGGCATGTCGGGGCGTACGCACGATTGCCCGTCGCCTAGCTCGGTGACGATCTGGCCCATCCCCCGCACCGCACGGTCGACGAAGTACAGGTAGTCCGCTGCGCTGACGACAAGGTCGGGCAGTTTGTTCCGCACCGCACACTCCTCGATAACCGGCTCGAGTGGTTATCAGTTTGGCTGTTCACCGGCTAACCAGTCAAGATGGTTACGTGAGTTTGGTTTACGTCAGCGGCCGGCCGGGCCTGGATCTGCTCGGCACCCGCAAGTGGCGTCGCACCGCCGAGGCCGAGGAGCAGCTGAGCGGACCTACCGTGCTGAGTGACTGGGCCCGTGGTTCCGGGCTGGTCGACGAGGCCGTTGTCGTGAGCGCCCGTGAGCTGTCCCAAGCCATCGAACTGCGCGAGGCGCTCTACCGAGTTGTCCGCGCCCGAATCGCCGGTCGCCCGTGCGCGCAGCCTGACGTCGAGCTCGTGAACGCCCACGCTCGACGGCATCCGGTGACACCAGAACTACTGCCCGACGGTCTGATTCGGCGACGAGCGACGACCCGCCAGTTGCTGGCGACCGTCGCGCTCGACACACTCGACCTGCTCGCCGGAACCGACCTGGACCGCGTACGAGAATGCGCAAGCCCGGACTGCACCCGCTTGTACGTTGACACCTCTCGCAGCCGCAGCCGGCGCTGGTGCGGAATGACCGAATGCGGTAACCGGGCCAAGGCTCAGACGTTCCGGCAACGACACAGGACGACGTCGCACTAGATCGTCCTCTGCCCGGGCCTGATCGCCACTGCGGCGCCCGCGAACCCAGTTGACCGCGGTGGTCGGGTCGGTGACGTCTGCGACCGGTGCTTGACCTTCTGTGGGACCGGACCGGGCCCGCGGCCGAGGGCCAGCGGCCGATCGCGTGCCCCTGATGCGCCGCCGACGTAGATCACGCAGGATGGCCCATGAACTCTCCCGACCCATCGCCGTCCGAACCACACGACGTCCTTCCGGCGGTCACCGTCGACGATCACGACCGGGTGATCCTGACCGACCTCAGCTCGCACGCGTTCGAACATCCATCCGACCGGGCTGCCGTGACCGCGCTGCGGGCGATCCCTGGCTTCGACCAGGTCCTCAAGGTCGCCTCGGGCATGCTGCGCGAACGCCAGTACCGACTGGCCTTCCTCGCCTCGGGCGTCCGGGTGGGCGAGCGCCAGTTCCCCGATCTGCATCGGCTCCTCGACGACGTCGTCCGACGAGTACGAGTCATCGGGTGATCTGCGCGAGGGCGTGCTCAAGCTGCTGAACACCGAGAAGACCACCCATCCGTTCGCCGTGGTGCGGGCCGCCGAGCTCACGCGCTGGGTCGCGAGCGAGGAGTACCGGGCGATCCTGGCCGGCACCTATCCTGTACGCGCAGACGATCATTCCGCGAGCTTCTCCGACAACGCCCGCGATGCGGCGCGCGCCTACAAGAAGCGAATCGACGAGTCGAAGGACCCGCTGGTGAGCGCCGTCCGCGGCTTCGGCTCGTCGGTGGGCGGCGCGGCGGACAGCGTCGTCGACTGGTTCAGCCGGATGGCTCGTGGCGCGGAGCAACCGGACGATGCGGCGAGCGAGGACTCCTGACCTGGGAACCTCCGGCGCGCGTGAACGGTTCTACCTGTAGGGGGTGGCCATGTCCGTCGTGAAAGTTGTGCTCGTGCTCCTCGCGATCTGGATCGCGATCGGAGTCGTCGGGTTCATCATCAAGGGCCTGTTCTGGCTGTTCGTGATCGCCTGCATCGCGTTCGGGTTCACGCTGGCCGGCTCGGCGAAGCGGCGCGGGATCCTCAACCGCCGCTGATCAGAGCGGCGTGATCGCTCCGGTCAGGTGCGGCTTGCCGGTGCGGGAGTTGCGCACGTCCAGCGTCCAGCCGTCGGCCTCGCGCCCGGCCGTGATCGCCACGGTCGAGGGCAGCAGTACCGGCGTCTTGAACGTGACGTCGGCGGTGAACGCGTCAGGCAGCCGGCCCTGCAGGGTGGCGAGTGTGCGCGCCTTAAGCCACATGCCGTGCGCGATCGCCGACGGGAAGCCGAACGCCTTCGCGGTCAGGCCGTACAGGTGGATCGGGTTCCGGTCGCCCGACACCGCGCCGTAACGACGGCCGACGTCACCGGGCACCCGGACCTGCGCGGACGCCCCGCCCGGCACGGCCGCCGTCTTCTTCGCGCCGGACCGCTCGCTCGCGCCCCCGCGTCGCAGGTAGGTGCTGCAGCCGGACCACACCGGCTCCCCGTCGACCGTCACCGTGGTCAGCAGGTCGAGCTGCCGACCGGCCGGGTGTGGACGCAGGTCGCCCGCCCGCACCGTGAATGCGACGCGCTCACTGACGGTGACCGGGCGCTGCACGGTGACCGAGTTCGCCACGTGCACCAGGCCGACGAGCGGGAACGGGAAGGCCCGCTCGCTCATCAGCGCAACCTGCAACGGGAACGCCAGCACGTGCAGGTAGGTCGGCGGCAGCACGTCGCCGAAGCCGAAGCCGCACACCCGGTCGTACGCGGCGAGGTGCCGGACGTCGATCGGCTGGGGCGCGAGCTCGTACAGCGAATCGGGCAGCGAGTCGCCGCGGTGCAGCGGGCCGGTGACCCCCGCCTTGGCGTAGAGCGCTATCAGGGACGGCGGCGCGTCCAGCGTCTTGGTCGACACGGGCCGCTCAGGCCCCGACGAGGTTCTGGCCGCAGACCCGCAGCGTCTGGCCGTTGACGCCACCCGCGCCGGGCGAGCTCAGCCAGGCCACCGCTTCGGCCACGTCGATCGGCAACCCGGCCTGCTGCAGGCTGGACAGCCGGCGCGCCACCTCCCGCGTCGCCAGCGGCATCTTGGCCGTCATCTCGGTGTCGATGAAGCCGGGCGCGATCGCGTTGATCGTCGAGTTGCCGTGTGCGGCGAAGGCGGCGGCGGACGCCCGGACCAGGCCGATCACGCCGGCCTTGGTCGCGCCGTAGTTGGTCTGGCCGCGGTTCCCGGAGAAGCCGGTCGTCGAGGACAGGGCGACGACGCGGGACTGTTCGCGCAGCTGATCGCCGGCCAGCAGCGCCGCGTTCAGCCGCAGCTGCGAGTCGAGGTTGACCGCGATCACCGAGGACCACTGGTCCGGCTTCATGTTCGCGAGCAGCTTGTCGCGGGTGATCCCGGCGTTGTGGATGAGGATGTCCAGGCCGTCGGTGTGCGCGGCGAGATGCGTCAGCAGGCGCTCGGGCGCGTCGGGCGACGCCACGTCCAGGTGCAGGGTGGTGCCGCCGATGCGGTTGGCGACCTTGGCCAGCGCCTCGCCGGCGCCCGCCAGGTCGGCCGCGATGACGTGCGCACCGTCGCGGGCCAGCACCCCGGCGATCGCCGCGCCGATACCGCGGGCGGCCCCGGTCACCAGCGCGGTCTTGCCGGCCAGCGGCTGGTCCCAGTCCTTCGGGGCCGGCGCCACCCCGGCGTCCAGGCGGATCGGCTGGCCGTCGACGTAGGCCGCCTTGCCGGACAGGAAGAAACGCAGCGCCGACGGCAGGGATGCCTCGTCCTGGACCAGCAGTAGGTTGGCCGTCGAACCCCGCTGCAGCTCCTTGGCCAGCGAGCGGACGATGCCGTCCAGCGCCTGCCGCGACGCGTCGACGGTGATGTCGGCGCCGTCGGCCGCCCGGCCCAGGACGAGCACCCGGCCGCTGGCGGCGAGCTGGCGCAACGCACCGGCGAAGAACGCCGGGAAGCCGGCGAGGTCGGCCGGCGCGGCCACGCTGCGGGCGTCGAGGATCAGCGCGCCGTACCGGACGCCCTCACTCGCCTCGGCCACGACTTCGGCCCCGGCCGCCGTGACCAGCTGCTTCAGCGCGGCCGCCGGCTGGCCGGACGTCGAGCCGAGCAGGACGGGCCCGGGCAGCAGTGGATCCCCGGCGGAGAAGCGCCGCAGCACGGCCGGCCGCGGCAGGCCGACGCGCGACGCGAGGGCCGAGCCGACCGGGGAGTTGACCAGGTTCAGGTACCGGTCCGACATGGCGCTCAGGCCTCCAGGATCGCGACGACGCCCTGCCCACCGGCAGCGCAGATGGAGATGAGCCCGCGGCCCGAGCCCTTGACGTGCAGCTGCTTGGCCAGGCTGGCGACGATCCGCCCGCCGGTCGCGGCGAACGGGTGGCCGGCCGCGAGCGAGGACCCGTTCACGTTCAGCTTCGCGCGATCGATCGCGCCCAGTGCCCCGTCCAGCCCGAGCACCTTCTCGCAGAACTCCTCGTCCTCCCAGGCCTTGAGCGTGGTGAGCACGGTCGACGCGAACGCCTCGTGGATCTCGTAGAAGTCGAAGTCCTGCAGGCTCAGGCCGTTGCGCGCGAGCAGGCGCGGCACCGCGTACACCGGCGCCATCAGCAGGCCGTCGTTCTTGCGGTCGCCGTGGACGTAGTCGAGCGCCGCCGCCTCGCCGTCGACGAAGTGAGCCAGGACGGGCATCTTGTGTGCAGCTGCCCACTCGTCGCTGGCCAGCAGCACCGCCGATGCGCCGTCGGTCAGCGGCGTCGAGTTGGCCGCCGTCATGGTCGCCGCGTCGCCGAGGTTCTGGCCGAACGCCGGAGGCAGCGTGGCCAACTTCTCCAGCGAGGAGTCCGGCCGCAGGTTGTTGTCCCGGGTCAGCCCGAGGTAGGGCGTGAGCAGGTCGTCGAAGAACCCGCGGTCGTACGCAGCGGCCAGGTTGCGGTGGCTGGCGACGGCCAGTTCGTCCTGGGCCTCGCGGGTGATCCCCCACTCGGCGCCGGTGATCGCCTGGTGCTCACCCATCGACAGGCCGGTGCGGGGCTCGACGTTGGCCGGGATCGTGGGCACCAGCTGGGTCGGCCGCAACCCGCTCAGGGCCTTCAGCCGACCGCCCAGCGAGCGGGCCCGATTGGCGTCGAGCAGCACGCTGCGCAGGTCCTCGTTCACCGCGATCGGGGCGTCGGAGGTGGTATCGGTGCCGCCGGCGATGCCCGACTCGATCTGGCCGAGCGCGATCTTGTTGGCGACCAGGATCGTCGCCTCCAGGCCGGTGCCGCAGGCCTGCTGGATGTCGTAGGCCGGCGTGTACGGCGAGAGCCGCGAACCCAGGACCGACTCGCGGGTCAGGTTGAAGTCGCGGCTGTGCTTGAGGACGGCGCCGGCGACGACCTCGCCGAGCACCTCGTCCTGCAGTCCGAACCGGGCGACCAGACCGTCCAGCGTGGCGGTCAGCATGTCCTGGTTGGACGCGTGCGAGTAGGGCCCGTTGGACCGGGCGAACGGAATGCGGTTACCACCGACAACGGCGGCGCGGCGAGTACTCACGAACATCCCTTTCGAAGGCTTGTTACACCAAGGTATCCGCTACTTTGAGTAGCGTGAACAACTCTGTGTCGACCGTTACGGACGGCGACGGCCCGGACGGCGACGGCCCGGCCCCGGCCCAGATCCCGACCACCCGCTCCGGACGCCCCGACGGACGCAGCTCGCGCTGGAGCGCCCACCGCTCGGCCCGGCGCGACGAGCTCATCGACGCGGCGATCGCGGCGATCGGCGAGTACGGAGCCGCGGCCGGCATGGACCAGATCGCCGCGAAGGCCGGGACCAGCAAGCCCGTCGTCTA
The DNA here is from genome assembly GCA_039937575.1 of Jatrophihabitantaceae bacterium. Classification (GTDB taxonomy): domain Bacteria; phylum Actinomycetota; class Actinomycetes; order Mycobacteriales; family Jatrophihabitantaceae; genus JBDTGE01. The sequence continues at coordinate 461 of JBDTGE010000131.1, read as the reverse complement.
CCGCTACTTCGCCGACAAGAGCGAGCTCTACCGCGCGGTCAGCACCCGGCTCGTCGAGCGGGTACTCCGGACGCTCCACGCGGCGGCCGCGAGCGAGCCCCCGCCGCGCGCGCTCATCCGGGTCAGCATCGACGCCTACCTGGGCCTGCTCGAGCAGAGTCCCGAGCTGTACCGGTTCGTGGCCGAGCACCCGGTCATCGACGCGGGCGACGGGCGCGGCCAGACGTCGTTCAGCGCCGTCGTCGCCGATCTGCTCGGCGCCCAGCTCGGCGCGCAGCTGCGCGAGGGCGATCTCGATCCGGCCTTCGCCCACCCGTGGGGCGAGGGCATCGTCGGCTTCATCAACTCGGCCGGCCTGTGGTGGCTGGATCACCGCGACGTGATGACCCGCGCTCAGCTGACCGCGTACCTCGGCGCCCTGCTTTGGGGCGGCGCCGCCGGGGTGTATCAGTACGTCGGCC
>JBDTGE010000130.1:0-7573 GCA_039937575.1 Jatrophihabitantaceae bacterium | reverse complement strand
CGCCCAGGCCGCCCGGGAGGCGCTGCGGTCCGGCGCCGTCCGCGATCTCTACGCGACCGGCGACGCCATCGCCCGTAACGCCGAGTTGCTGGCCGGCCACGACGTCTCGGAGATCAGTGAGCGCTCGGCCGCCGCGCTGTCCGAGACGGTCACGCCGCAGGGCCTGATCGCGGTGTGCCACCTCGAGGAGCCGACGGCGGCGGAGGTACTCCAGCGGGCGCCGAAGCTGCTCGTCGTGCTGGTCGGGCCGAACGATCCCGGCAACCTCGGGACGATCGTCCGGACCGCCGATGCGGCCGGCGCGGACGCGATCGTGGTCGACGGCGGCGTCGATCCGTACAACGGCAAGGCGGTGCGGGCGAGCGCCGGCAGCCTGTTCCACCTGCCGATCCTCGAATGCGCGGCCGAGGACCTGCTGGCCGGCACCCATCGCATCGGCATGTCGGCGCTGGCCACCACCGGTCACGGCGCGCGGGATCTGGACACGCTGGGCGAGGACGGAACGCTCGCCGGGCCGACCGTGTGGCTGTTCGGTACCGAGGCCCACGGCCTGCCCGAGCCGGTGCTCGCGGCCGCCGACCACGCGGTGCGCGTGCCCATCTACGGGCGCGCCGAGAGCCTGAACCTGTCGGCCGCGGCCGCGGTCTGCCTGTACGCCAGCGCCCGCGCGCAACGGCGCTGACCGCGGGGCGGATCCGCGGCGTCGGCGTCGTCCGGTCACTGGCGTCCAACCCGGTTCCCCATGCCCATAAACTCGGTCCGAACCCACTTCGACGAACGGACACCCCGCGGCATGCCCAATCCGAGCTTCGACCCGGTCGAGGTGAGCGCGCTCCAGCCCCAGTCCATCGACACGAATGTGGCGGCGGCGCTCAGCGCGTTCATCGCCGCGAGCACCCTGGACGAGCTGAAGGTGGCCCGGCTGGCCCACGCCGGTGACCGATCGCCGATCGCGCTGGCCAACCGAGAGATCGGCGCGCTGCCGCCGGCGGCCAAGTCGGCGGCCGGCCAACGTGTGGGCGCCGCCCGCGCGGCGATCAATCAGGCGCTGGCGGCCCGGCAGACCGAACTGGAGGCCGAACGCGATGCGCGGGTCCTGGTCGAGGAGTCGGTCGACGTCACGCTTCCCACCGACCGCCACCGGCGGGGCGCTCGCCACCCGCTCACCACGGTGCAGGAACGCTTCGCCGACGTGTTCGTGGCGATGGGCTACGAGGTCGCCGAGGGGCCCGAGATCGAGGCCGAGTGGTTCAACTTCGACGCGCTGAACATCGGCGTCGACCACCCGGCCCGCTCGATGATGGACACGTTCTTCGTCGAGTCGGCCGACTCCGGCCTGGTGCTGCGCACACACACGTCACCGGTCCAGGCTCGCGCGATGCTGGTGCGCCAGCCGCCCATCTACGTCATCTGCCCCGGCAAGGTTTTTCGTACCGACGAGCTCGACGCCACGCACACGCCGGTCTTCCATCAGCTCGAAGGCCTGGTCGTCGACGAGGGCATCACCATGGCGAACCTGAAGGGCACGCTCGACCATCTCGTCGAGCAGGTGTTCGGGCTCGGGCTGACGACGCGACTGCGGCCCTCGTACTTCCCCTTCACCGAGCCCAGCGCCGAGATGGACATGGTCTGCTTCGTGTGCCGCGGCGAGTCGGTCGGCAACCCCGAGCGGCCCTGCCGCACCTGCGGGAGCGAGGGCTGGATCGAGCTGTGCGGCTGCGGCATGGTCAACCCGCGGGTTCTGACCGCCTGCGGGATCGACCCGAACCGGTACTCCGGCTTCGCGTTCGGCCTGGGCATCGAGCGCACCCTGATGTTCCGCAACAACGTCGAGGACATGCACGACATCGTCGAGGGTGACGTCCGGTTCAGCGCCGCCTTCGGGATGGAGTCGTAATGAGAGCTCCCGTGGGCTGGCTGGCCGAGCACGTCGAGTTGCCGGACGCGATCACCCCACGCGAACTCGGTGACGCGCTGGTCCGCGTGGGCCTGGAGGTCGAGCGGGTCGAGTCCGGAGCCGACGGGCTCTCCGGGCCGATCCTCGTCGGCCGCGTGCTGTCGTTCGCGGATGAGCCGCAGAAGAACGGCAAGACGATCCGCTGGTGCCAGGTCGATGCGGGTGAGGCCGAGCCGCGGGGCATCGTGTGCGGCGCGCACAACTTCGCCGCCGGTGACCTGATCGTTGCCTCGCTGCCCGGAGCCGTCCTGCCCGGCGGGTTCGCCATCGCCGCCCGCAAGACCTACGGGCACGTGTCCGACGGCATGATCTGCTCGGTCCGCGAACTGGGCATCGGCGACGAGCACGACGGCATCCTCGTACTGCCGGCCGACTCCGCGCGGCCGGGTGACGACGCGCTCGACGTGCTGGGCCTGCGCGACGCCGTCCTGGACATCGCGATCACGCCCGATCGTGGTTACTGCCTGTCCGTGCGTGGCCTGGCCCGTGAGGCCGCGGTCGCGCTCGGCGTCGCGTTCCACGACGTCCAGGTGGACCTGCCGCCGGAGGATGGAAAGGCCTACGTCGTCACCGTCGAGGATCCGGAAGGCTGTGACCAGTTCTCGGTCCGCTCGGTGACCGGGCTGGACCCCGACGCGTCGACCCCGGAGACGATCGTGCGCCGGCTGCGGCAATCGGGGATGCGGTCGATCTCGCTCGCCGTCGACGTGACCAACTACGTGATGCTCGAGACCGGACAGCCCTTGCACGCCTTCGACCGGGCCAAGCTGTCCGGTGCGCTCGGTGCCCGCCGGGCCGTCGCCGGCGAGAAGCTGACCACACTCGACGGCTCGGTCCGCGCGCTCGATCCGGACGATCTCGTCGTCACCGACGCTTCAGGTCCGATCGCGCTGGCCGGCGTGATGGGCGGCGCCTCGACCGAGATCGGCGACGCGAGCACCGACATCGTCCTGGAGGCCGCCCACTGGCACGCCGCGTCGATCTCCCGCGCCGTGCGCCGGCACAAGCTGCCGAGCGAGGCGGCCAAGCGGTTCGAGCGTGGCGTCGATCCATACATCGCCGGCGTCGCGCTGCAACGCTGTGTCGATCTGCTCGTTACCCACGGCGGAGCGACTGCCGTCGAGGGCTACACGGTCACCGGCAACGGCCCGACCCGTTCATTGATCGCGCTGCGCGACGGGCGCCCGGCCGCGGTGGCCGGGATGCCGATCGACCGCGCCACGGTCGTCCGCAACCTGGTCGGGGTCGGCTGCACGGTCGACGGGGGCGAGGTGCTGCAGGTGTCGCCGCCGAGCTGGCGCCCTGACCTGACCGATCCGGCCGACCTGGTCGAGGAGGTCGTGCGGCTGGTCGGTTACGACAAGCTGCCGTCCCGGCTGCCGGCCACCCGCGCGGGTCACGGCCTGACCCCCTCGCAGCAGCTGCGCCGGTCGATCTCCCGCGAGCTGGCCGCAGCGGGCTTCGAGGAAGTGCTCAGCTACCCGTTCGTCGGGCCCGAGATCGCCGACCAGCTCGGACTGACGGCCGACGATCCGCGCCGCAGTGCGGTCCGGCTGGCCAACCCGCTGTCGGACACCGAACCGCTGATGCGGACCACGCTGCTGCCGGGACTGCTCGCGAGCCTGCAGCGCAACGTCGGCCGGGGTTCGCGCGACCTGGCGTTGTTCGAGACCGGTCTGGTGTACTTCGCCCGGCCGGACGCCGGCGTGATGCCCCGCCCGGGCGTCGAGCACCGGCCGAGCGAGCAGGAGATTGCCGCGATGTTCGCAGTCATCCCCGAGCAGCCGCGACACGCCGCGGTCGTGCTGTGCGGCGAGTTCGAGCCGACCGGCTGGTGGGGTGCCGGCCGTCCGGCGACGTGGGCCGACGCGCTCGAGGCCGCGCGCGTGATCGGCGCCGCGGCGCGCGTCGAGTTCGACGTGCGGGCCGCCCAGCTGCCTCCGTGGCACCCCGGCCGATGCGCCGAGCTCGTCCTGGCCGGCACCGTCATCGGTCACGCCGGCGAGCTGCATCCCCGAGTCGTTGCCGCGATGGGCCTGCCCGAACGCACGTGCGCCATGGAGTTGGACGTCGACGCGCTCGATCCGCCGGACCCGGCCCGGGCGCCGGACATCTCGACGTTCCCGCCGGTGCTGCTCGACGTCGCCCTTGTCGTTCCGGCCGAGGTGGCCTCGGTGCACGTTCTCGACGCGCTGCGCTCGGGCGCCGGCGAGCTGTTGGAGAGCGCCCGGCTGTTCGACCTCTACCGCGACGACGACCGGCTCGGCGCCGGGCACAAGTCGCTCGCCTTCGCATTGCGCTTCCGCGCCCCGGACCGGACGCTGAAGGTCGAGGAGGCCTCGGCCGCGCGCGACGCCGCCATCGCCCGGGCCACTGCCGCCACTGGCGCCCGCCTACGGACCTGATGCTGACCGCCCTCGGCTGGGTGGCCCTGGTCGTGCTCATCGGCGCGAACGCGTTGTTCGTGGCCGCCGAGTTCGCCCTGACCTCGGTCGACCGGTCCAAGCTGGAGCGCCGGGCGGAGACCGGTGATCGCCGAGCGGTCGCGGTTCGTCGCGCCGTCGGTCAGCTGTCCTACCAGCTCTCGGCGGCGCAGCTAGGAATCACGATCTGCTCGCTGCTGCTGGGCTTCGTCGCCGAGCCGGTGGTCGCCGACGTGCTGCGCCCGCTCGCTCGCTCTCTCGGGCTGCCCGGCGGCGCCGTGGAGCCGACCGCTGTCGTCGTGGCCCTGCTGCTCGCCACGCTGGCTCAGATGCTGTTCGGCGAGCTGGTGCCGCAGAACCTGGCGATCTCGCGGCCGCTGGCCGTGGCCCGGGCGGTGATCCCGGTGCAGCGGGCGTGGGCGCGTGCCGGCCGTCCGGTGGTGTCGCTGTTCGACGGCGCGGCCAACGCGATCGTCCGGAGCCTTGGAGTGACTCCCCGGCAGGAGCTGCGAGCCGCCCGCACGCCGACCGAGCTGCGCAGCGTGATCACCGCGTCGGCCGAGGTGGGCACGCTGGACGCCGAGACCGCGCAACTGCTGCGCCGCGCGCTCGCGTTCGGTGACAAGACCGCGGGCGACGTGATGACACCCCGAGTGCGAGTCGTCGCGCTGCAGGCGGGAGACTCCGCGGCCGATCTCATCGACGCCGCCCGGACCAGTGGGCGCTCGCGGTTCCCGGTGGCGGGGGAGGACCTGGACGACGTCGTGGGAGTCGTCCACGTCAAGTACGCCTTCGCCGTCGCACGCGAGCAGCGGGTCCTGGTCTCGGTCCGCACCCTGATGGCTCGGCTGCTGCGCGTGCCCGAGTCGCTGGACTGCGACGCGTTGCTGAAGCGGTTGTCGATCGCCCGGGCCCAACTCTGCGTCGTCGTGGACGAGTACGGCGGGACCGCGGGTGTGGTGACCGTCGAGGACCTGGTCGAGGAGCTGGTCGGCCAGATCCGCGATGAGCACGACGCGGGCGAGATACCCGAAGTCATGGCGCGGGGCCCAGCCCAGTGGTCGGTGTCCGGGCAGACCCACAAGGACTCGGTGGCCGAGCTGCTCGACATCGACGCGCCGGCCGGCCCGTTCGACACGGTCGCGGGCGTGTTCATGGATCGCCTCGGCCGGATTCCCGCGGTCGGTGACCGCATCGAACTCGACGGTTGGCGGCTGAGCGTCGTGCGGATGGACGCCAAGCGCGTCGATCGGGTGGAGATCGAGCGCGCGCCGGAGCCCGAGCGCGCATGAACCTCGTCCTCGCCGCGGTGTTCCTGCTCGGCAACGCGTTCTTCGTCGGCGCGCAGTTCGCACTGATCACCGCCCGCCGCGATCAGATCGAGCCGCTGGCGGCCGACGGTGGCCGATCGGCGCGGACGACGCTCGCCCAGTTGCGCGCGCTGCCGCGCATGCTGGCCGGTTCACAGCTCGGGATCGCGGTGTGTTCGCTCGGACTGGGGGCCGTGGCCGAACCGGCGTTCGCGCATCTCCTGGAGTCGGGGCTCGACCCGATCGGCGTGCCCGAATCGGTGCTGCACCCGATCGCGTTCGTCATCGCGCTGGCGTTCGTCGCGTTCTGTCACATGGTCCTGGGCGAGATGGTGCCGAAGAATCTCGCGCTCGCCGGACCGGTGAGGGCGGCCCTGTGGCTCGGGCCGATCATGGCCGGCTGGGTGCGCGTCACCCGGCCGCTGCTCGTCGTGGTCAACGGCGCCGCCAACGTCATCGTGCGGCTGTTCGGCGTCGAGCCCAAGGACGAACTCGGCGGCGCCTACACGAGCGAGGAGCTCAGCGACATCTTCGCCGAGTCCGCGTCCGAGGGGCTGCTGGACCGCGAGGAGCAACGCCGCCTGCAAGCTGCGCTGCGCATCGAGAAGACGACCGCGGCCGACCTGCTCCGCCCGATCGCCGACACGACGTCGATCGGTCCGGGCGCTACGGCCCGGGCCGTCGAGCAGCTGGTCAGCGAGAGCGGGTTCTCCCGCTTCCCGGTCCGCGACGGCGCGCGGCTGATCGGCTACGTCCACGCCAAGGACGTCCTGTCAGTTCCCGACGACCGGTTCGACGAGCCCTTGCCCGTGTCGATCCGGCGGGCGATGGTCACCGTCGCTCCGACCGCCCCGGTCGCCGGCGTGCTGACCGCGATGCGGCGGTCCGGCACGCACCTCGCGCGAGTCGAGGCGGGCGATCGGACGTTGGGCATGGTGACGCTGGAGGCGGTGCTGCGGGCTGTCGTCGTTGGTTCGCCCCACAACCGACCCCGAGCTGCATGAAGTTGCGGAGTAGTGCATAATACTGCGCATGGGATTCCGGGTGGCCGTCGTGGGCGCGAGCGGGTACGCCGGTAGCGAACTGTTGCGACTGGTCGCGGGGCACCCCGACCTCGAGGTCGCGGCAGTGACGGCGCACGGCAACGCCGGCCAGCGGGTCGGCGATGTGCTCCCCAACCTGCGTTCGGTCGCCGATCTGAAGTTCGCCGAGTCGACGCCCGACGCGGTCGCGGGTGCGGATCTGGTGTTCCTCGCGATGCCGCACGGCGCCGCACCGGCGTTGGTCGCCGCGCTGCCCGAGTCGCAGCGGATCGTCGATCTCGGTTCGGACTTCCGGCTCACCGATCCGGACGCGCACGCGCGCTACTACGGCGGTGAGTACTGCGATGCGTGGACGTACGGGTTGCCCGAGCTGCCCGGCCAGCGCGAACGGATCGCCGGCGCGCTGCGGGTTGCGAACACCGGCTGTCACGCAGTAGCGGCGATCCTGGCCCTCGCGCCCCTCGTGGCCGCGGGCGTCGTGGAACCCGATGACGTCGTGGTCGTCTCGGCCAGCGGAACGTCCGGCGCCGGGAAGGCGGCCCTGACTCACCTGCTCGGCAGCGAGGTGATGGGCGACCTGTCCGCGTACAAGGTCGGCGTCCATCGGCACACGCCCGAGATCAAGCAGGCAACCCGGGCGACGGGCGTGACGATGGTTCCGGTCCTTGCCCCGTTGCCTCGCGGCATCCTGGCCACCGTCACCGCGCGAGCGAGCGCCCCGGTCACCGCAGCCGACGTGCGCGCCGTACTGGCCGCGGCCTACGCCGGCGAGCCGTTCGTGCACGTCCGGCCGGACGGGCAGCAGCCGCACACGGCCGCGACCGCCGGCTCGAACTCGGC
>JBDTGE010000129.1:0-5650 GCA_039937575.1 Jatrophihabitantaceae bacterium | reverse complement strand
ATTAACCAGCGTGTACAGGGGAACGCCGTTGCCGCGCACCACCACGAAGTCAGGGACGCCGCCCGCCGCGAACGTGACTTCGCCCCGCACCAGGTCGGCCCAGGACAGGTCCTCGTCGGGCATCCGCAGCCGCAGCACCGGTTCGCGGCCCTCGGCCCGGAACGCGTCCCGCTGCTGTTCGGTCAGGTCCCGATCGAAGCTGTCGTAGCCCAGTTTGGGGTTGCGCCCGGCCGCGACGTGCCGGGCCTCGATCTCCTCCGCCGTCGAGTAGGACTCGTACAGGTGACCGGCGGCCCGGAGTTCGGCGACGACTTCGAGGTGGAGTTGGTGTCGCTCGCTCTGCCGATATGGCGCGTGCGGACCGCCGACCTCGGGGCCTTCGTCCCAGTCCAGGCCCAGCCAGCGCAGCGCGGCCAGCAGTTGGTCGTAGGACTCCTGCGAGTCCCGCGCGGCGTCGGTGTCCTCGACGCGGAAGACGAACGTGCCGCCGGTGTGCCGCGCGTAGGCCCAGTTGAACAAACAGGTACGGATCAGACCGACGTGCGGGTTGCCGGTCGGCGACGGGCAGAACCGCACCCGGACGTCAGTCACGAGGCCGCCACCGGGTTGCTCAGCGTGCCGATGCCCTCGATCTCCACCGTGACGTTGTCCCCGTTGACGATCGGGCCGACACCGGCCGGAGTACCGGTGAGGACGACGTCGCCGGGCAGCAGGGTCATCACCGCCGAGATGAACGCGATCTGCGCGGCCACGTCGTGGATCATCTGACTCGTGCGACCGTCCTGCTTGACCGCGCCGTTGACCCGCGTCATCAGGTGCAGGTCGGCCGGGTCGAGTCCGGTCACCATCCACGGACCGAGCGGACAGAACGAGTCGTAGCCCTTGGCCCGGGTGAACTGGACGTCCGAGCGCTGCTGGTCGCGCGCGGTGACGTCGTTCGCGACCGTGTAGGCGAGCACGTGGGCCAGGGCGTCCTCGCGGGCCACGTTGCGGGCCGGGCGGCCGATGACCGCGGCCAGCTCACCCTCGAAGTGCACCTCGGACGACGACGGCGGCAGCCGGATCGCGTCGCCCGGGCCGATGACCGACGTCGAAGGTTTGAGGAAGATCAGCGGCGTCTGCGGCGCCTCACCGCCCATCTCCTTGGCGTGGTCGGCGTAGTTCTTGCCCAGCGCCACGATCTTGCTCGGCAGGATCGGCGCGACCAGGCGAACGTCCGGAAGCGCCCACCGGTCGCCGGTGAAGCTGATCGGGCCGAACGGATGACCGTCGATGGCCGCCACCGTAAGGGCTTCGGGCGGAGCGTCCGGCGGCCCTTCGACAGCGCCCCAGAGCATGCCGGCGGGGGCGGAGGCGGAACCGGAGTGGACGAACCGAGCGATACGCACCTGCCCAACTTACCGGGCAGTGCCGGTCGTCCCCCGCCATCGGGCCGGTGGCTCGCTCCCTCGGGACCCTCGCGCATACTTGGCAGCGTGAACTCCGCGCTCTCGGGTATCCCGGTCCCCCGCCGTCGGCAGTTGGCCGCCACCCTCGGCCTGTTCGCGGTGCTGTTCCTCGCGGTCGGCGCGGTGGCGACGACCGGCGGCGGCTCGGCCCTGGTGCGGGTGTTCTCCGCGCTGGCACTGCTCGTCGCCGCGGTGCTCGGCCTGATCGCGTGGGGCGTCGCGCACAGCATCAAGATCGACCAGGCCGAGATGCGGCTCGACGCCGCGATCGAGGACACCATCTCCGCCAACGGTGGACCGGCCACCCTGTGCGGCTGCGGGCACGACCACGACCCGGACGAGCTGCACGTCACCGACGCGTGCGATCACGACGGCCGCGGCGCCGACTGCACCCAGAACTGCGACACCTGCGTGCTCGCCGCGATGCGGCCCTCCCCCACCAGGCCGCGGACCGAACGCCTGTCCCACTGACCTGCTTTCTTGGACTGGCTCAGGGCAGCAAGCCGTACCGCACCGCATCGTGCAGGGCCAGCCAGGACGCCTCGATGACGTTGCCGTGCACACCGACCGTCGTCCACTCCCGGGTGTGATCCGAGGTCTCGATGAGCACCCGGGTGACGGCGTCCGTGCCGTGCTTGCCCGGCATGATCCGCACCTTGTAGTCGGTCAGCTCGAGGTCGGCCAGCCGCGGGTAGACCCGGCTCAGTGCCTTGCGCAGGGCGAGGTCGAGCGCGTTGACCGGTCCGTTGCCCTCCTCGGTCGAGATCGTGCGCTCGCCGCCGGCGAACACCTTCACCGTCGCCTCGCTGACCATCCTCCCGTCCTCGCGGCGGTCGACGATGACGCGGTAGGACTCGACGGTGAAGGGTTCGACCGCGGTCTCGGCCTCCAGCTCGTCGCGCAGCAGCAGCTCGAACGAGGCGTCGGCCGCCTCGTACGACCAGCCGGCGGCCTCGCGCTCCTTGACCCGGGCGACGACCTTGCCGACGACGTCCGGGCGCGAGGACACGTCGACCCCCAGCTCGGCCGACTTGAGCTCGACCGACGCCCGGCCGGCCATCTCGGTCACCAGGATGCGCTGGGTGTTTCCGACAACCTGCGGGTCGAGGTGGTTGTACATCAGCGGCGCCACCTTGATCGCGGACGCGTGCAGGCCGGCCTTGTGCGCGAAGGCGGCCGCCCCGACGTACGGCGCGTGGGTGTCCTGCGCCAGGTTCGCGATCTCGGCCACCGCGTGCGACACCCGCTGCATCTCGGGCAGGCAGCCCTCAGGCAGCACGTCCCGGTCCATCTTGGTCACCAGCCCGCCGACGACCGAGAAGATGTTGGCGTTGCCCGCTCGCTCGCCGTAGCCGTTCGCCGTCCCCTGCACGTGGGTCGCACCCGCGTCCACCGCGGCCAGCGTGTTCGCGACCGCGCACCCGGTGTCGTCCTGCGTGTGGATTCCGAGCCGGATGCCCGTCCGGCTACGTACGTCGGCCACGACGTCGTGCACACCCATCGGCAGCATGCCGCCGTTGGTGTCACACAGGACACCGACGTCGGCCCCGGCCTCGGCCGCGACATCGAGCAGGCGCACGCCGTAGTCGCGATCGAGCTGGTAGCCGTCGAAGAAGTGCTCGCAGTCGACGAACACCCGCCGGCCGGCGGCCCGCAGGAACGAGACCGTTTCGCGCACCATGGCCAGGTTCTCCTCCGGCGTCGTGCGCAGCGCCTCGGCCACGTGCCAGAGCGAGGACTTGGCGACGAGGCACACGACGGACGTGCGGGCATCGAGCAGGGCCTGCACCTGCGGATCGTCTTGCACCGGCACCCCGGCCTTGCGAGTCGCCCCGAACGCGACCAGCACCGAGTGCTTGAGCGCCAACTCGCCGTCGGCCGCGCGGGCGAAGAACTCGGTGTCCTTGGGCATCGCGCCCGGCCACCCGCCCTCGATGAACCCGACGCCGAACTGGTCGAGCAGCCGGGCAACGGCCAGCTTGTCGGCCACCGAGTAGGTGATGCCCTCGCGCTGGGCTCCGTCGCGCAGTGTGGTGTCGAAGACGTGAAACTCGTCGGTCTGCATCGGGTGGTCCCTGCTGGTTGAGGTGGGCGGTCAAAACAAAAGACCCCCCGCAATATGCGGAGGGTCTGCGCGTCGGAGTCGAGCTGGGTCCGACGCGCTAAGTGATAATGAGCGAGCACAAGAGCACGGCCCGAGTCTGCCACACGCCCGCCGCCGATGCGAGCGATTGCCCGCGGCGACCGTATCCGCGCTCAGCCGGCGACGGCCCGGGCCAGACGCTCGCCGATCTCTCCCGTGCTGCCGGGCCGCTGCGGGTCGCGTCCGGCGAGGTCGGCGGCGACGGCCGCCTCGACCTTGCGCGCGGCCTCGCTCTGCCCGACGTGATCGAGCAGCATGCCGACCGAAAGCACGGCGGCCGTCGGATCGGCCTTGCCCTGGCCGGCTATGTCCGGCGCCGATCCGTGCACGGGCTCGAACATCGACGGGTTCGTCCCGCTGACGTCGAGGTTGCCGCTGGCCGCGAGGCCGATTCCGCCGGAGATCGCGGCGGCGAGGTCGGTGAGGATGTCACCGAACAGGTTGTCGGTGACGATCACGTCGTAGCGGCCGGGGTCGGTGACGAAGTAGATCGTCGCTGCGTCGACGTGGTGGTAGGCCACCGTGATCTCGGGAAAGTCGACGGCGACGGCCTGCACGACGCGGAACCACAGGTCGCCGGCGTTGGTGAGCACGTTGTTCTTGTGGACCAGGGTGAGGTGCTTGCGGGGCCGGGCCTGCGCGCGCGAGAACGCGTCACGCACGACCCGCTCGACGCCGTACGCCGTGTTGACGCTCACCTCGGTCGCGATCTCGTGCGGCGTGCCCTTGCGCAGGACGCCCCCGTTGCCGGCGTACGGACCCTCGGTGCCCTCGCGGATGACGAGGAAGTCGATCGCCGGCTCACCGGCGAGCGGCGTCGGGACGCCGGCGAACAGCTTGGCCGGGCGCAGGTTGACGTGGTGGTCGAGCTCGAAGCGCAGGCGCAGCAGCAACCCACGCTCGAGCACGCCGGACGGTACGGACGGATCGCCGACCGCACCGAGAAGGATCGCGTCGTGCTCGCGCAGTTCGGCCAGCACCGAGTCGGGCAGCGTCTCGCCGGTGCGATGCCAGCGGGCGGCGCCCAGGTCGTACTGCGTCTTCTCCACCCCGGGGGTCACCGCGTCGAGCACCCGCAGTGCCTGCTCCGTGACCTCGATACCGATTCCGTCGCCGGGGATGACCGCGAGTTTCATGCCGGCCAGACTAGCCGAGCGTCAGGTCGGGCTCTCAACCAGTGGACCGTTCGTCCCACTATCCAGGATGTCACCTTCGTAGGACGGAAGGTCGCGCATGTGCCGCAACGGGGACAGGAACACCGGCAGCCAGCACAGCGACTCGCCGACGGCTACGACGAACAGGGTCTGGCGAACGCCGATCGTCGAGCCGAGCACGCCGCCCAGGAATGCCCCGAGCGGCATCGTGCCCCAAACCAGGAACCGCATCGTGGCGTTCATCCGCCCCAGCAGCGCCGGCGGGCACAGCCCCTGCCGGAAGCTGACCTGGGTGATGTTGTAGACGACCACACTCATCCACATCACGATCTGCGCGGCCGCCAGCAGCCCGAGCGTCCAGTCCCGGTGTACGAACGGCGCGACGAATCCCATCGGGCCGAAAGCCAGTGCCGACATCCAGATCGCCGGGCCCTGACCCACCCGCTCGGCGAAGCGGCGGGTGACGAGCGAGCCGACCAGCCCGCCGATCGCCGAGGTGGACAGGATCGCGCCGATCCAGCCGGCCGAGAGGCCGATCTGGCGCGCCAGCAGGATGAAGAACACGGCGCCGCCCATCGAGCTGAACAGGTTCGAGGAGCCGGTACACATCGCGATCGAGCGCAGCAGCCGGTTGCCAAGGACAAAGCGCAGACCTTCGCCGATCTCCCTTCGCAGCTGGCGATCGGGCTTGCGTTCGGGCTTGGGTGGACGGGACTTGATCGACATGACCCACGAGGCCGACCACAGGAAGCTGAACGCGTCGACGAGAACGGCGTACGGCGCCGTCAGCACCTGGATGAGCACGCCGCCGACGCTCGGCCCGGCGATCTGCGACACCGATTCGCTCGCCTGCAGCTTGGCGTTGCCCTCGACGAGCAGGGCCCGAGCGACCAGCTCCGGCAGGT
>JBDTGE010000128.1:0-6774 GCA_039937575.1 Jatrophihabitantaceae bacterium | reverse complement strand
CCGCCCCGCGACGCAGTCGCGTGCCGGCCGCGGTGTCCGCCCGAGCCTGCGAGTGGCTGCGCCGCGGCCGACGGCGGCCTATTCAGGTTTCGCGTCGATGCCGGCTTCCTTGCGCTGTTCGGGAGTGATCGGGGCCGGGGCCGCGGTCAGCGGGTCGTAGCCGCCGCCGGTCTTCGGGAACGCGATGACGTCCCGGATCGAGTCGGTGCCCGACAGCAGGGCGCAGATGCGGTCCCAGCCGAACGCGATCCCGCCGTGCGGCGGCGCGCCGAAACTGAACGCGTCGAGCAGGAAGCCGAACTTCTCGCGCGCCTCGTCCTCGGCCAGGCCCATGACCGCGAACACGCGCTCCTGGACGTCGCGACGATGGATACGGATCGACCCGCCGCCGATCTCGTTGCCGTTGCAGACGATGTCGTAGGCGTAGGCCAGCGCGGACCCCGGATCGGTGTCGAAGGTGTCCATCGACTCCGGCTTAGGGGACGTGAACGCGTGGTGCACGGCCGTCCACGCACCGGCGCCGACCGCGACGTCACCGCTGGCAACCGCATCGGACGCCGGCTCGAACAGCGGGGCGTCGACGATCCACACGAACGACCACTGCGACTCGTCGATCAGCCCGCCGCGACGCCCGATCTCCTGCCGCGCCGCGCCGAGCAGCGCGCGCGAGGACTTGGTGGCGCCCGCGGCGAAGAAGACGCAGTCACCGGGCTTGGCGCCGACGTGGGCGGCGACGGCGACCCGCTCGCCGTCGGACAGGTTCTTGGCCACCGGCCCGCCGAGCTCCCCGTCCTCCCCGACCAGGATGTAGGCCAGCCCGCGGGCGCCGCGCTGCTTGGCCCACTCCTGCCAGGCGTCGAGCTGCTTGCGCGGCTGCGACGCCCCGCCGGCCATGACGACCGCGCCGACGTAGTCGGCCTGGAACACGCGGAACGGGGTGTCCTGGAAGAAGTCAGTGCACTCGACCAGTTCGAGGTCGAAGCGCAGATCCGGCTTGTCGCTGCCGTAGCGCCGCATCGACTCGGCGTAGGTCATCCGCGGGATCGGCCGGCTGATGTCGTAGCCGACGAGCTGCCACACCGACTTCAGGACATCCTCGGCGAGCGCGATGATGTCGTCCTGGTCGACGAAGCTCATCTCGATGTCGAGCTGTGTGAACTCAGGCTGGCGGTCAGCACGGAAATCCTCGTCGCGATAGCACCGCGCGATCTGGAAGTAGCGCTCCATGCCGGCGACCATCAGCAGCTGCTTGAACAGCTGGGGCGACTGCGGCAACGCGTACCAGCTGCCCGGACGCAGTCGGGCGGGCACCAGGAAGTCGCGCGCGCCCTCGGGCGTCGAGCGGGTCAGCGTCGGGGTCTCGATCTCGACGAACTCGTGCTGGTACAGCACGTCCCGTGCGGCCCGGTTCACCTTGCTGCGCAGGCGAATCGCCGCTGCGGGAGCGGGCCGGCGCAGGTCCAGGTAGCGGTATTTGAGCCGGGCCTCCTCGCCGACCTCGGAGTGCTCGTCAACCTGGAACGGCAGGGCGCCGGCCTCGTTCAAGATCTGCAGGTGCGACGCCACGACCTCGATCTCACCGGTCGGGATCGCCGCGTTGACGTTGCCCCCCGGCCGCAGCCGCACCTCGCCGGTGACGGCGACAACCCACTCGTTACGCAGATCGTGCGCGACATCGGCCTCGCGCAGGACGACCTGCGACGTCCCACTCGCGTCGCGCAGGTCGATGAACGTCACCCCACCGTGGTCGCGGCGGGTGGCGACCCAGCCGGCGAGGGTGACGCTCTGCCCGGCGTCGGACGCGCGCAGCGTCCCGGCCTCATGCGTGCGGATCAAGGGTTCTTACCTTCCACGATCACCTGCGGTCGCAGGTCGGTTGTCGATGGCGTCCACCCGGCGGGATCGGCCGCCTGCTGGTCACCGGAGCGGATGTCCTTCACCTCGTGCGCGTCGGCGCCCGGGAACCAGACATACGGGATGCCCCGACGCTCGGCGTAGCGGATCTGCTTGCCGTACTTCTGCGGCGCGGCGGCCACCTCGGTCGCGATGCCGCGAGCCCGCAGGGTCTGCGCGATCGCCTCACTGTCGCCCCGAACGTCCTCCGACGCGAGGGCGACCAGCACGACGGACGGGACGGACCGCGAGCCAGCCAGATATCCCTGCTGGAACAAGGGCATCAGCAGTCGCGTGACGCCGAGCGAGATGCCGACGCCGGGGTAGGTTGTCCGGCCGTCGGTCGCCAGCGAGTCGTAGCGCCCGCCGGAGCAGATCGAACCGAGCGACTCGAAGCCGTCCATCCGGGTCTCGAACACGGTGCCGGTGTAGTAGTCGAGCCCGCGCGCGATCCGCAGGTCGGCCTCGACGGTGAGGCCGCTGATCGAGGCGCATCCGTCGATGATGGCCGCCAGCTCGTCCAGGCCGGTGTTCAGCAGTTCGTGCTGCACGCCGAGCGCCCGCACCCGCGCGAGGAATGACGTGTCCGTGCTGCGGATCTCGGCCAGCTGCAGGCACGATGCGGCCTGCGCGTCGGTCAACCCGGCCTCGGTGACCAGTTCCGTCGCGACGGCCGCCGCCGGCACCTTGTCCAGCCGGTCGATCGCCCGCATGACGGCAGCGGTGTCCGGGGCCCCCAGACCCAGAATGAAACCCTCGATCAGCTTGCGGTTGTTCACCTGCAGGCGCAGCGGCGGCAGGAAGTCCAACCCGCCCAGCGCCTCGGCCATCACTCGGGCGATCTCGACGTCGTAGTGGAACGGCAGTGCGTCTTTGGCCACCACGTCGATGTCGGCCTGGGTGAACTCCCGGTAGCGACCGGTCTGCGGTCGTTCGCCGCGCCAGACCTTCTGGATCTGGTACCGCCGGAACGGGAACTCCAGGTGCCCGGCGTTGTCCAGGACATACCGCGCGAACGGCACGGTCAGGTCGAAGTGCAGGCCCAGCCCGCTGTCGGCCGTCTCGTCCTCGGCCTGCAACCGGCGCAGTACGTAAACCTCCTTGTCGATCTCGCCCTTACGCAGCATGTGCTCGAGCGGCTCGGCCGCCCGCGTCTCGATCGGCGCGAAGCCGTGCAGCTCGAACGTGGAGCGCAACCGGTCCAGCACCACGAGCTCGACGAAGCGCTCGGACGGTAGCAGCTCGGGAAATCCGGACAACGACGTCGTCGGCATCAGATCAGCTCGCGCAGGTAGGGGTTCGTCGCGCGCTCGCGTTCGATCGTGGTCGACGGTCCGTGGCCCGGGTGCACCTGGGTCGCGTCGTCCAGCGGCCAGATCACGTTGCGCAGCGAGGACTCCATGTCGGCCATCGAGCCACCGGGCAGGTCGACCCGCCCGATCGAGCCGGCGAACAGGACGTCGCCGGAGAACAGCAGCGGGTCGTTCCCGTCGACCAGGTCGAACACGACCGATCCGGCCGAGTGCCCGGGCGCGTGCCGCACGGCGAACTCGAGGCCGGCCAGCGAGATCTTCTCGCCGTCGTTCAGTTCCCTGACGTCATCGGGTTCGGCGAAGGTGAGCGCCCCGAACAGCGGGGTACCGACCGCGATGCCGACGCCGGACCACGGATCGGCGAGCTGGCTGCGGTCGGCCGGGTGGATGTAGGCCGGGACGTCGCGCGCCTGACACACCGGCAGCACCGAGAACGTGTGGTCGAAGTGGCCGTGGGTGAGCAGGACCGCGACCGGGTGCAGGTGGTGCTCGGCGATCAGGTCGTCGAGGTGGGCGCCGACGCCGACGCCGGGGTCGATGACGACGCACTGCTCACCGGCTCCGGGCGCGAGTACCCAGCAGTTGGTGGCGGTCGCCTCGGACGGGAAACCCGCGATGAGCACGGCCGGGGACTCCTGATGTCGTCGAGGTTGGTGGGCGTCCCCAGCCTACCGAGGGCCGGGACTGCGTTGTTCGGCGACGGCGGCGGCCTGATCCCGACTCCCGATCATGGTGGGCTCAGCTGCCATAAATGCCGCGTCCGTACACTGCCGAGGACCGTGTGCCGCCCGAATCAGCTGGAGGATCGTTCCCGTGCCGACCGAGAAGCAGCGCCGCGAGGCCGCCCGCCGACACCTGGAACGACAACTGCAGCGCCGTCAGGAACGAGACCAGGCCCGCAAGCGGATCGTCCTGATCATCTCGATCATCGGCACACTCCTGCTGATCGCGATCGTGGTGGTCGCGGTCACGATGCTCACCAGCGATGACAAGAAGGCCACGACCGCGTCGAGTCCGTCGCCTAGTACGACGAGCACCGCGTCCAGCCCGAGCCCGAGCGCCAGTCCGTCGCCGTCCGCGAGCCCGACCAAGACCTACCCACCGGCGACCGGCTCCTCGGTCACCTTCGACGGGGTGACAGTCAAGGGGGCCAAGGATCTCAAGGGCGAGCCCGGTGTCATGATCAAGGCTGACGGCAACCCGACCAAGATCGCTTACAAGGACTTGGTCGTCGGTACAGGTCAGACCGCCACGCCGACGTCACCGGTGACGGCGCAGTACATCGGGGCGATCTACAAGAGCGGCACCATTTTCCAGTCGTCGTGGAAGCTCGGCGGCCCGATGCCGTTCACCCTCGGCCCGGGAAAGGTGATCGACGGCTTCACGCAGGGGATCGGCGGAACGACCGGCGTGCCCCCGATGAAGGTCGGCGGCCGTCGCATCGTCGTCATGCCTTCGGCCATCGCGTATGGCGCCAGCCCGCCGTCCGGCAGCAACATCCCGGCCAACTCGGCGCTCGTCTTCGTCGTCGACCTGGTCAGCGTCACCAAATAAGTCCGCAACATCGTCCGCGCGAAACCGAAGCGAGGAACTCCGCATGCCTACCGAGAAGCAGCGTCGCGAGACGGCCCGTCGCCAGTTGGAGCGCCAGCTCCAGAAGCGGGCGGAGGAGCAGGCCGCGCGCAAGCGCACGACGATGATCGCCTCGATCGCGGGGACGCTGATCCTCATCGTGGTGGTCGTCGTCGTCATCGTCGTGGCGCTCAACGGCAGCGATAAGAAGACCCCGGCGGCGGACAACCCGGTCGTGACCTCGCCCGGCGCCACCTCGACCGCGAACGGCACGCCGACGCCCAGCACGAGTCCGACGACCAGCACGAGCCCGAGCGCGGCCGCGCTTCCGCTCGGGACGTGCAAGTTCGTGGCCGGCGGGACGGCCGCCAGGAAGCTCACCCTGCCGAGCGACAAGGCGTCGACCAGCGGGACGGCGATCGCGACGGTGCAGACCACGCAGGGCACGCTCACGTTCAGCCTCGACCGGGCCAAGGCGCCGTGCACGGTGGAGAACTTCCTGTCGCTGGCCAAGCAGAAGTACTACAACAACACTCCGTGCCACCGCCTGGTCACCAGCGGCATCTACGTGCTCCAGTGCGGCGATCCGACCGGAACCGGATCGGGCGGGCCGGGCTACACGTTCAACGACGAACTGTCCGGAAGTGAGAAGTACACGACCGGAGTGCTCGCGATGGCCAACAGCGGTGCGAACACCAACGGCAGCCAGTTCTTCATCGTGTACAAGGACTCGACCGGGCTGGGCCCGAACTACAGCGTGTTCGGCAACGTCACCAAGGGCCTGAACGTCGTCGACAAGGTTGCGGCCAAGGGTTCGGATAACGCCAACGGCGCCGGTGACGGCAAGCCGAAGCTGGCGATCAGCATCAAGTCGGTGACGGCCGCCAAGTAGCGCCCCGGGTCCCGCCCATTCCCCTTGGCGCGGTTCTGATCGGCCCGATGAAGTTGGCGCGTGCCCGAGCATCGACGGGCGCTCCGACGAGCGGGATCTGGGTGGGTCAAAACGCGCGACGATTCGTCGGTCGCTTTGGCCAGCTGTCGTTGGTGGGGTGCGGTTGCGCTCGGGTCGTGCTGGGTCAAGGGCGCGGCGACGAATCGGTGGTTTCGTCGGTCGGCTTGCATTGCTGGGCGGCGGTGCCGGCGTTGGGTCTGTCTAGAGCGCGGCGACGAGTCGATGGTTTGTCGGTCGTCTTGCGTTGCTGGGCGGCAGTTGCGTTTGGGTCTCGGCTTTGCTGCTCACGGCTTCGGCGGGTCGTGGATTTCGAGAATTGGCTTACGAAATATGGGGAAAGTCCTTGCGTCGAGTCGCGCGGACTGGCATAATAGGTCACATATTCCCGTCACGGTCAGCCTCACGCGGGAAGACGCGTGCCGCGGACCGGATGCCGGACGTGGACCCCGCAATCATGATCCCGGAGCCCTCCCCTTCGGACGCACGCTGCCGGCCGGATGAGACGGCGTGGGCGTTGACGCAGCTGGCCCCGGGACCGGCGTCGGTTCAGGTGTTGGATTCGCTGTATGCGTCCCGGCTTTCGGATGCCGGCCTGATCGATGCGCTGATCGCCTCCGAGCGGCAGCTCGCGATGCTGCAGGCGAAGCAGCAGGAGTTCCTGGCCGACGCGGCCCGGCGCGACCCGGACGGGGAGCTGTATTTCCGGGAGGAGGTCGCGTGTGCCTTGAAGCTGGCTCCGGTGACGGCGCAGGACCGCCTGGACACCGCGGTCGCGTTGACGTCCCGCCTGTGGGACACCCGGGAGTTGATGGATGCCGGGCGGCTGTCCTACGTGCACGCCCGGATCCTCGCCACCGCGGTCGAGCCGTTGTCGGATGAGGTGACCGCGAAAGTCCAGACCCGCGTCCTGCGGCGGGCCGACGGGCAGACTTCGGGGGAGTTCCGGGCCGCGGTCCGCCGTCGCCGCCTTCGACACCCGCGACCAGGGCGAGCGGCATAAGAGGCCGTCCCGACCGGGCCGTGGTGTGCCTGCCCGAACGGGAC
>JBDTGE010000127.1:0-4074 GCA_039937575.1 Jatrophihabitantaceae bacterium | reverse complement strand
CACGGCAAGGATCGCCACGACGGCGAGACCGGTGCCCCCGCCGTAGAGGAAGCCCAGCACCAGGCCGACGACGGCGACGCCGAGCGACGCGCCGAAGGTCTTCAAGAACATTCGTGTCCCGTCCAGCTACCCGCGCGGCCCGTCAGCCGATGTTGACGCCGTAGTCGCGGGCGATGCCCCCGAGCCCGGTGCTGTAGCCCTGACCGACCGCCCGGAACTTCCACTCACTGGAGCTGCGGTAGACCTCGCCGAAGACCATCGCCGTCTCGTTCGAGGCGTCCTCGGACAGGTCGTAGCGGGTGATCTCGCTGCCACCGGCCTGGTTGACGACGCGGATGTAGGCGTTGCGGACCTGGCCGAATGACTGGCTGCGGGGCTCGGCGTCGTAGATCGACACGGTGACGACGATCTTGTCGCACTCGGCCGGGACGGCCGCGAGGTTGACCTTGATGACCTCGTCGTCGCCCTCGCCCTCGCCGGTGAGGTTGTCGCCCATGTGCTCGACCGAGCCGTCCGGGCTCTTGAGGTTGTTGAAGAAGATGAAGTTCGCGTCGGAAAGGATCTTCCCCGAGGTGCCGACCATCAACGCGCTCGCGTCGAGATCGAAGTCGGCGCCCGTCGTGGTCCGGGCGTCCCAGCCGAGACCGACCAGAATGGCGGTAAGCCCGGGGGCCTCCTTGCTCAGTGATACGTTGCCGCCCTTACTCAGGCTGACGCTCATCGATTCCTCCTGTGCGCGCATTCTTCCCGCATACCGGGACGTCCTACCGACCCTAGTGCAAGGATCGGGGCAATTGCCTGGTGCAACTCCTGGAACGGCCGGGCCCACCGGGCGGTTCCCGAGTGCGGTTTCGGACGCTCAGGGCGTACCCGCGGGGCGATGCCCGACCGGCCCGCGCGGTAGTCCGGGCCGACCGCGCGGAGCCTGCAGTCGGTGCCTGATGGACCGGTCAGCGAAGCGGCACCAGCGAACTCATGGTGGTGAACGCGGCCCCGAACCGCGGCGCCAGCGGCGCGACGTCCTCGCCGAGCGCGACCCGCACGGCGGCCCACGGCAGGTTTACCCCGGCCAGCGCGGTCTGGAACAGCCCGCCGGAGATGCGCGTGTTCAGTTCGAGCAGATAGGGGCGCGGCGCCGCGTCGTCCGGTCCCTGCCAGTACCGGACCTGCGTGTTGGACAGGTAGGCCACCCGGTGGGCGCGGGTCAGGGCGTGCGCCACCTCGCGGGCCGGGGCGTCGTCGACGATCAGCCGGCGGCGGCGCGAGCGGCCCCGCCCGATCGCTGCGAGCACGGTGCCATCTCGTGCGGCCAGGACGTCGACGCTGATCTCGGGGCCGGTCAGGTACGGCATGACGAGCAGTTCGGGCACCGGCGCACCCTCGGCCGCGGCGGTGTCCAGCGCGCGGCCGACGTCTGCTAACGCGGCCCGCGAGCGGACCTGGCCGGCGAACGCGTCCAGCGTGGGCGGCGTCGTGGTGAGCACGCGGTAGCCCGCGCCGCCCACGCCCTCGGTCGGCTTCATGCAGACCGTGTCGGCGATCGCCGACAGCTCCTGGTACGCCGCGTGCAGGCCGGCCGAGTCGCGCACCACGTGGTGCGGCGGCACCGGGACTCCCAGCGCGGCGGCGGCGTGATAGGCCCGCGGCTTGTCGTGGAACAGCCGCACCGTCGCGCCGTCCGCGCAGGCCAGGTTGGCTCCGATCGCGGCGAACCGCTCGCGCGCGTCGGCCAGTTCGGCCATGTACAGCCGGGGGATCAACACCTGGACCTGATGGCGTCGGGCGAACTGCAGGGCCCACTCGACGTACTCGGCCGGTTCGAGTTCGGGCTCGACCTCCGACTCGTCGCAGGCGATCAGCACCGGTGAGTCGGGATCGGGGTGCGTGCCGATGACGTGCAGCTCCCGGCCGTCGGGGTTGGCCCGCAGCATGGCGATGACGTGGCTGTTCGTCGCGTACGTGCGGTTGAACCAGATGCGCAGCACGGCGCCACCCTATTCAGCGCCACCGCGATCAGCCGGTCGGGTCCTGGATCTGCGCGGAGAACACGATCGCCCCGGTCTTGGTGTCACGGACGAGGAACAGGAACGGGTGGTCGAACGTGAGCGGCACGTGAGCGGCGGAAGCCTCAACGCCGCTTCCGGTCACCGCGGCCGCCTCGGTCCCCTTCTCGTCGACCTTGAGGTAGTCACGCTGCACGACCGACTTGACGTAGGCCGCGAGAGGACTCATCGGACTCAGATCGGCGCGTGGCCCGAACGCCGTCGGCATGCCCATCGCCTTCAGCACGCTGTCGAGCCGGGTGTACTGGCTGACCTCGAACTTCGGCAGCGACACGGTGACCCTCGACGGGTGCAGCTGCGCGGTGAGGGTGCCCAGTGTCTCGGGCGTAAGGGCGGACACGAAGTCGGCGAGCGGCTGGGTCCGAGGCATGACCGCCAGCGCGGCGAACGGCCCGCCCGCGTAGGGCAGTTGGACCGCCATCGTGTCGGCGTTCTGCGCGACCAGGGTCGAGGAGTTCTCGCCGGTGGTCATGAACGGCGTGCTCACCGCCGCCCCGGCCCCGGTGTGGAAGGTCGCGTCCGCGGTCTGCTTCCGGTCGAACGCGGTCTTCCAGGCGGCCTTGAAGTAGACCGCGTTGGCCAGCACCAGCAGGGTCGACGGGTCCAGGTCACCGGGGTTGAACAGCTTGGTGATCTTGCCGCGCGTCTGCTGCGACACCCAGGCGTTGATGGACCGGTTGGCGCCGGCCAGGTCGTGGGCGAAGTCGACCTGCCAGACCCCGGTGCGGAAGTAGCGCGCCATCGCGTTCATGAACGGCGCCTGCATCGGTGCCCCGTGCTGCAACCACAGGCTGTTGGCCGAGTCGAGGACGCCGCCGGTCTGCAGGTCGGCGCTCAGCGCGGCCCAGCCCGAGTCGAGCTGTGCGTCGGTGAGACCGGATGTGTGCAGCACCGCGGCGATCTCCCGCTCGGTCTGGCCGCCGGCGCCGTTGCGCAGCATGGCCAGCGCGATCGCCAGGCTGGCCGGCGACAGCACCACGTTTGCGCTCCCGCCGGCCGCGTTCACCCGCTTGAGCAGGGCGAAGGTGAACTCCTGCTCGGCCGTGACCACCGCCCGCTCGTCGCTGCTCGACGGTCCCGCGACCGGCTTGACGTTCGCGACGAGCTGGATCGCCGAACCGATCCGCGCGCCGTTGCGCGGGCCGTCGGCGACCGGGGCGGGCGAGCTTCGGGGCCCGAGCAGTGCAAGCGCCAGCGTCACCGCGGTCGCGACGGCCAACCCGCCCGCGCCCAGCACGGCGAGCCGGCCGCGCTTGCGCCGACGAGCTGTTCGCCGCACCTGGTCCGGCGCGCGCCACGACGCACCGGCCGGACCGCTCAGCCGCTCCAACGCACGCTCGACCGTCTCCTCGTCACTGCTCACGTCCGACCACCTCCTCATCTGCTCGCAACACCTCGGCCAACCGACCTCGCCCCCGCGAGAGCCAGGACTTCACCGT
Organism: Jatrophihabitantaceae bacterium; assembly: GCA_039937575.1. Taxonomy (GTDB): domain Bacteria; phylum Actinomycetota; class Actinomycetes; order Mycobacteriales; family Jatrophihabitantaceae; genus JBDTGE01. The sequence continues at coordinate 572 of JBDTGE010000127.1, read as the reverse complement.
CCCGGCGGGGACGTGCATCTGCTCGGCCACCTCCTGCACCGAGTACCCCACCAGGTGGTGCAGCACGATCGCCTCCCGCTCCTTCACGTTCAGCCCGGCCAGCGCGTCGATCACGGCGTGCTGCTCACGGTCCAGGTGCAGCCACTCCTCTGGCGTCGCCCGCAACACCAGCCGCCGCGCCCGCCGCCACCGGCTGACCGCGCGGTTGCACGCGACGCGGCGCACCCACGCCTCCGGGTCGTCGTAGCCGCTCACCTTGTCCCAGCGGAGCCAGGCCTGGATGAACGCCTCCTGGACGTGGTCGAGCGCCTCTACGCCATCACCGGTGAACCCTGCGACCTGCAGGGCCAGGCGATCACGGCAGGACAGGTAGAACGCGTCGAAGTCCAGCGGATCGGCCACTCCACCTCCCTCACCCAAGACACGCGCCACAACTGTCGGAGGTTGCAGGTAGGCAGACCTTAACAATCGGCGACGCCACTCCAATCACCTTGCGATCGGGTGGGCGACATGCACAAGATGGACGCAGAGGACGACTGGTCACCCTGGTCGCCCCCGCACCGACCCGCGGC
>JBDTGE010000126.1:0-6721 GCA_039937575.1 Jatrophihabitantaceae bacterium | reverse complement strand
CATCGCGCTGACGCCGTCGGTCGTCGGGCGCACGGCGAGGAACTGGTCGACGCCCATCCGGCCCTCCTCGAAGCTCAGCGCACCGCCGACGAGGTACAGCCGCCAGACGCGGGCGACCTCCTCGCCGACCAGGGCGACGAACTCGTCGTAACGGGACTCGAAGGTGTCGATCCAGGCCCGGACCGTCGTGACGTAGTGCTCGCGCAGCGCCTCGACGTCGCGCAGTTCGAAGCCGGCGTTCTCCAGGTGCTCGAGCGTGCGGGCCAGCGGCCGCATGTGCATGTCCGGCGCGATGTAGGACTCGATGAACGCACCGCCTCCGGGCGCCGAGTCCTGACGCCGCGACATCTGCTGCAGCAGCAGACGTCCGGTCGGCTTCAACGCACCGAACAGGATCCCGGCGTACACGGGGTACTGGCCCTCGCCGACGTGCTCACCCATCTCGATCGAACTGACCGCGTCGAACGTCTCGCCGGTCTCGCCGAACTCGCGGTAGTCCTGCAGCCGGACCGTCACCTTGTCCTGCAGACCGCGCTCGGCGATCCGCTTCTCGATGTGGTCGCGCTGCTGGGCCGACAGCGTGATGCCGGTCGCCTGCACGCCGAAGTGCTCGGCCGCGTGCAGGATCAACGAACCCCAGCCGCAGCCGACGTCGAGTAGGCGCATACCGGGCTTGAGGTCGAGCTTGCGACAGATCAGGTCGAGCTTGGCGTGCTGCGCATCGGCCAGCGACTGGCCGGGGTGCGTGTAGTAGGCCGAGGAGTAGGCCATCGACCCGTCCAGCAGCAGTTGGTAGAACTCGTTCGACAGGTCGTAGTGGTGGGAGATCGCCGCGCGGTCACGACCACGGGTGTGCAGGCGTCCGGTGAGCCGGGCCTCGGAGGACGGCGCCTTCGGGGCCGGGCCGATCGCGCCCAGGCGAGCGGCGGTGCCGGCCGCCTTCAGCTTCGCGCCCAGGCTGAGCCGGACTCCACTCGTGGGGCGCGAGCGGGCCAGTGTCCAGGCGCGCCGGAACCCGTCGGCCAGGTCGCCGTCGACGTCGATGTCACCGGTGACGTAGGCGCGAGCCAGGCCCAACTCTCCCGGCGCCCAGAGCAGCCGCCGCAGCGCGCGACGAGAACCGATGACCAGCACCGGCCCGTCGACCGGGCCGGCCTCGCTGCCGTCCCAGGCTCGCAGCCGGACCGGAAGCTCGATGCCCACGGTGTCGCGGATCAGGCCGGCCAGGCGGTCGGCCACGGTGGTCTTGTCGCTCATGTTCTGCTCCTGCTCGGACGGGTGCGGGGGACGCGGCTGAACCTTGAGTCCTTTACGCCACAACGAGATTCCGTGCTTGGTGATCAGTGCTCGGATCAGCCAGGTCTCGAACGGCTGGCGCACAGCGGTGGACAGCACGGCGCGGGTGGTGGCCGGCGTCGGCACGCCACGGACCGACGCGCTGAACGGCTTCATGCCCGGGCGGTGCAGCGTGATCGTCACGGCCAGCCGCTCGGCCGGCTCGGGCAGGCTCATCCGGTAACTGCCGTCGACCGGGTTGAACGGCGAGACGTAGAACTGCTTCTCGACGTCGGCCCGCCCCGCGTCGTCGGTGTGCAGCAGGTACCGGTGCCGCTGGCCGTCCGTGTTGTGCACCTCGGCGATCACGCAGACCAGCGCGCCGGACGGGTCGTGGCACCAGAACAGCGACAGCGGGTTGAAGACGTAGCCCAGGCTGCGCGCGTTCGCCAGCATCGTCACCGGCCCGCCGCGAAGTTCGATCCCGTTCTCGGCCAGGTATGCGTCGACGTTCTCCCGCAGCGACAGCGCGGGATCGCCCAGGTGATCGCGGGAATCGAAGCGGGCCACGCCCCGGATACCGTGCGGCAACCGCGGCAGATCGTCGAGGTCGACGAACCACTGGTAGCCGTGGTGGCGGACCTCGTGCCGCACCGGTTCGGCGCGCATATGGACGATCTCGATGGCGTAGAGCGTGCCGTTCACCAGTCGACGCCCAGACTCGAGGCCGCGCGCACGCCCGACGCGCAGCCGTCCTCGTGGAAGCCCCACCCGTGGTACGCGCCGGCGTAGGCGACCACGCCGTCGTTCAGCTCGGGCAGCCGCGACTGGGCCGCCACCGACTCGCTGGTGTAGATCGGGTGCTCGTACGTCATGCGGTCGATGATCGTGTGCGGCGCGACCCGGTCGCCGGGGTTCAGGGTCACCACGAAGGTCTCAGGTGCATCCAGCTGCTGCAGCCGGTTCATGTTGTAGCTCAGCTGCACGTTCGTCGGCAACGCGTCGCAGCTCGGCATCGCGTAGTTCCACGAGGCCGCGGCGCGCGTGGCGTTCGGCAGCACCGAGGTGTCGGTGTGCAGCAGGGTCGGGTTGACGGTGTAGCCGATCGCACCGAGCACGTCGCGCTCGCTCGTGGTGGGTGCGGCCAGCAGCCGCAGCGCCTGGTCCGGATGGGTGGCGATCACGACACCGTCGTAGGCGGCGACCGAGTCCGCATCGTCGCGGATGCTGACGCCCCCGGCGACGCGGGTGACCTCGCGGACCGGGGTGGCCGTCTGCACCGCACCCAACCCCTTCGCTGCCCGCTCGACGTAGCGCGCCGAGCCGCCGACGACCGTGTACCACTGCGGGGCCCCCGTCACCGAGAGCATGCCGTGGTTGGCCAGGAACGTGAACAGGTACCGCGCCGGGTAGTCGCCGGCCTTCGTGGGCGCGGTCGACCAGACCGCGGCGACGAGCGGGGTCATGAAGTGCCGCTCGAAGTACCGGGAGAACCGGCCGACGGCCAGGAACTCGCGCACCGTCATCGCGTCGTCGTCGCTGGCGAGCAGTTGGTGGGCCCGGCGGTGAAAGCGCTTGACCTCGGTGAGCATGCGCAGGTACTTCGGGTTGCGGACCGCGCGAAAGGACGGCAGCAGCCCGGCCACCCCCCGGCCGCCGGCGTACTCCAGCCCGCAGCCGCCACAGGAGATCGACATGCTCATGTCGGACTCCTGCGTCGCGACGTCGAGCTCGCGGAACAGCCGCAGCAGGGTCGGGTAGGTGTGCCGGTTATGGACGATGAAACCGGTGTCGACGCCGTGGATACGGCCGTCGGAGGATGCGACGTCGTGCGTGTCGGCGTGTCCGCCGAGCCGGGGTGCCGACTCGTACAGGGTGACCTCGGCCTGGCGCTGCAGCACGTGCGCGGCGGTGAGCCCGGCGACGCCCGCTCCGATGACCGCGATCCTGCGACGTGTCACGCCTAACCCCTTACGCCAGTGGCCGCACAAGCGGCCGTCAACTAGGGATTCGCACGCACGCCCGACGTCGGTTCCATGGGTAAGCAGAGCCACATTCGGGCAGTAAGGAAGGGGCGGCGGCACGGGAGGGATGTGCCGCACGCCCCTTCTCACCCGAGTGTAGGCCATCGGTCCCATGATCGGGTCAAGTAGTTTGCTTGCTTGTGGGCAACACTTACTTCACTGTGATCCAGGAAAGCGCCGACAGCGGGCGCTATCTCGCGGACCGGGCCACCGCCGGACCCTGGGACCCGGGGCTGCAGCACGGCGGGCCGCCGAACGCCCTGCTCGTCCGGACGGCCGAGCGTGCAGCGGCCGCCGGCTCGGCCCGATCGGACCTGACGGCGTGCCGGTTGGCCGCCGAGTTCGTCGGGCCGGTGCCGGTGGGCGAGGTGAGTACCGCGGCCCGCATCGTCCGCTCGGCTCGCAGCGGCGTCCTGGTCGAGGTGAGCCTGAGCAGCGGCGACGGCGAGTGCCTGCACGGACGGGTCTGGCTGATCCGGGACGCCGACACCACCGAGGTCGCCGCTGCCCTTGGCCCGCTGGCCGGACCACCGGACGCGACGCCGGCGTTCAGCCTGTCCTTTCCCTTCTCCGACAGCATCGACTGGCACGAGGTGCGTGGCTCGATCGTGGTACCGGGACCGGGTGCGGTGTGGGCCCGCCCGCGCTGCCCGCTGGTGCCCGGGGAGGAGCTGAGCGGGCTGCAGCGGGTCGCCCTCATCGGGGACTCGGCGAGCGGCATCTCGAGCGAGTTGAACTGGACCGCCTGGTCGTTCCTGAACGTGGATCTGGACGTCCACCTGGCGCGCCCGTTCGTCGGTGACTGGCTGTATCTGGACGCCGCCACCCAGGTCGGGACGCACGGTGCGGCGCTCGCCCGGTCGACGGTCTCGGATCGGCACGGCCCGGTGGCCACGACCGCGCAGACGCTGGTCGTCGCGCCGCGTCGCCGGTGAGGGCTCAGCCCGGTCAGGCACACTGTTCGGGTGACTGAGCCCGAAACCATCCGGGTGGGCGAGCCCGAACCGCTCGCCGCACCCAAGCCGCATCACGGCCTGGAACTGCTCGGGGTGCTCGGGGTTTCGCTCGGCCTGTCGGGCATCTACGCCCTGCTGTCGCTGATCCGCTCGGAGATCTCGGTCAAGGGTGGCATCAGCGCCACGACCGCCTGCGTCGAGTGCACGACACCGACGGTCTACCCGTTGCTGGATCTGGCCGACAACCTCGCCAACCTCCTCAACGGGCTGGCTCCCCCGCTGCTCGCGCTCGTCCTGCTGGCCCGCAGCCCTGCGGGGCCCGGCTTCGGCGTGGGCTTCGACCTGAGGCGATTCGGCCGCAGTGCCTTGCAGGGCTTCGGCTTCTTCGCACTCATCGGCATCCCGGGCCTCGGGCTCGTGTACGCCGCGCACCGGTTCGGGCTCAACGCCTCGCTGGAGGTCGTCAGCTTCCCGGACGTCTGGTACCGGATCCCCTACCTGCTGGCGTCGGCGTTCCAGAACGGGTTCTCCGAAGAGATCATCGTCGTCGCGTTCATGCTCACCCGGCTGCATCAGCTCGGCTGGTCCAAGGAACGCTCGCTGCTGGCCAGTGCGACCCTGCGCGGCAGCTACCACCTGTACCAGGGCTTCGGCGGGTTCGCGGGCAACTTCGTGATGGGCTTGATCTTCGGTTGGTGGTTCCAGCGCACCCGCCGCGTGATGCCGCTCGTGATCACCCACTTCCTGCTCGATGCAGTCAGCTTCCTCGGCTACCTGTACCTGCACAGTCACATCAGCTGGATCTGAGCAAAGCGGCTGACAGGTCCGCCCCGGCCTGGCATCCTCGCGATGGTGTCCGACTTCGAGCTCGTGAACCCGGTCCCGGTCGAGGACGTCCCCGGGTGGCTGCGCGCCCTGTCCACGACGCTGCTCGGCGACCCGTACGACGAGAACTTCCCGCGCCGGGTCGCGTACTGGCAGCGAGACTGGCCCGCTGATCGGGTCTGGGGCGCCCGGTCCGGTGATCGCTACGTCGCCACGCTGGCCACCCTGCCGCGAGCGATCACGGTCCCCGGTCCGGACAACACCACCAACGAGCTCGTGGCCGACGCGCTCACCACGGTGTCGGTCGCGGCCACTCACCGACGCCGTGGCCTGCTGACCCAGATGATCACGCAGTCGCTGGCCGCGGCGAAGGACCGCGGCGACCCGATCTCGATCCTGATCGCGGCCGAGTGGCCGATCTACGGAAGGTTCGGCTACGCCCCGGCGACCCGTGACGCCAACTACACCTACTTCCCGCGCGCCGCCACTGCCAAGGTGACCCCGTCCGGGACGGGTTCGATGCGGCAGGTCGAGGCCGAAGAGTTCGGCCGGCTCGGCGCCGCCATGTTCGACGCTGCCCGCCGGCTGCGCAGCGGACAGGTGGACCGGCCCGGTGACTGGTGGGCCTACCGGTACGGCTTCGACGGCTACCTGGCGCCGCGCGAGGGCAAGCTGCCACACCATCTGGTGCGCGAGGGCGCGGACGGGGTGGACGGGCTGGTGGCCTGGACGGTGACGCGGGACTTCGGGCTGGACGGCTCGCTGGGCCAGATCGCGGTGCCCGTGCTCGTGGCGGCCGACGAGGACGCCTATCGCGATCTGTGGTCCTACCTGTCGAGCCTGGACCTGATCGGCGAGATCAAGCTGTACGACCGGCCCGTAGACGAGCCGGTCCGTTGGCTGTTGCCCGACGGCCGGGCACTGCGCCAGACGTACTCCGGCGATCACACCTGGCTGCGGCTGCTGGACGTGCCGGTTGCGCTGGCCGCCCGGTCGTACGCCGTGCCCGGACGCCTGATCATCGAGGTCGTCGGTGATCCGCTGGGTTACGCCGACGGCCGCTACCGGCTCGAGGCCGACAGCGGTGGTGCCACGTGCGAGCGCGCGACCGAGCCCGCCGACCTGCGGCTGTCCGCTCGCGCCCTCGCCGCCAGCTACCTCGGCGGGCACGCGCTGCGCCAGCTCGCGGCCGGCGGCGGCGTGGAGGAACTCAGCGCCGGAGCCGTCGCCCGGGCGGATTCGATGTTCGCCAGTGCCCTGCAACCGTGGAACGCGACCGGCTTCTAGCCGCAGCCGGTTGCTGCGCTCACGCCTCGGGTGGGGCCGGCGGGAGCTGTCCGGCGTCCGGCTTGAGCGCGCTGATCGGCGGGACGCTGGGCAGCGGCGGCACCACGGGCCGGGACAACGGCGGCAACCCGCTGTGCGCCTCGCGGGTGTCGGCGTCCTCGTCCGAGCCGTGGATGATCGCGGCCTCGGGCTGCTCAGCCGCCGGGGGCAGGTTGGAGTCGAACCAGTCGGCGGTGTCCAGACCGGGTTCGGTCGAGGCCGGGCCGGTGCTCTGCGCATCCAGCCAGGACGGACCGGAGTCGCCGCCCGGACCGCTGAGCTTGGCCAGACCCTCCAAGGCCTTGCTGAACTCGC
>JBDTGE010000125.1:0-8777 GCA_039937575.1 Jatrophihabitantaceae bacterium | reverse complement strand
TCAGCCATCTGGTGCTCCTTCGTCCGGGTGCCCAGCGCTCACCGGGCCGCTAGGGGCCAAACCTGCCAGTGACCGCGGTCACCGTGCAGCCGCTACGCGTCGGTAGTCGCCGGGAGCGGCCCGCTGGTCGTCGGACGGGACGGCGGCTGCGCCGAACGGTCGATTTCCCGCGATGAACGGTCCAGGTCACGCAGCTCGGCGGTGAGCGCCTCGGGCGCGTGCAGCCGCACCATGATGCGTCCGACGTCCGGCGGAATCCGGCGAGGGGTCAGCAGCGAGCCGACGATCATCACCACGAAGGTCAAGGGCACGGCCCACGCCGCGGGCTGCTCGAGCAGCGCACCGGTCCACCCGCGGGCCCGGCCGCCGAGGATCGTCGTCAGGACGGCGGCGGTGGCGAGCAGTCCCCCGGTCACCAGGCCGGCCAGCGCACCCGGTGCGGTCAGCCGTCGCCACCAGACGCCGAGCACGAGCAGCGGGCAGAAGGTCGCGGCGGCCACGGCGAAGGCCAGCCCGACGATCGCCGCCAGGCCGAGGTGCTCGCTGGGCAGGCTGAGCAGGTACGGGACGCCGATCGCCGCTACGGCGCTGAGCCGGAAGGAGCGAATGCGCTGCGCCCGTTGACGATCGCGCGGGCGCCGCAGCACGTCCTGCGACAGGACGCCGGCCACCGAGACGGTCAGCCCCGACGCCGTCGACAGGAACGCCGCGAACGCGCCGGCGGTGACCAGCGCGCTGAGGATCACGCCCGGCTGGCCGGCCAGCATCCGCTCGGGCAACAGGAGCACCGTCGCGTCGGTGTCTCCGGTCAGCAGCAGATCGGGTACGTAGTGCCGGCCGATCACCCCGAACACCGTCGGCAGCAGGTAGAACGCGGACAGCAGCACGATCACGACCAGCGTCGTGCGCCTGGTGTCGCGCCCGTCGGGGTTCGTGTAGAAGCGGACGAGGACGTGCGGGAGTCCCATGGTGCCCAGGCAGATCGCCAGGATGAGCGACAAGCCGGCGTAGAGCGGATGGTCCTGGCCCGAGCCGAGCGGACGCAGCCAGGACCGGGTCGACTGGGCGGGGAGGCTGGTGATCACCGGGACGGTGTCGCCGCGCTGCAGGGTGAGCGACGTCCCGGCGGCGAGGTGGTGGTCGCCGAGCGTCAGGCGGGTGGGCCCGTTGACCACCGCGCCGTCGACCCGGCCGTCGACGACGACGGTCTCCTGGACGGGTGCATAGACCGTCGTCGCGGTCGCGACGTGGACGACGGTGCGGTGCGGCACGGTGGGGTACCCGCTGCCGACACCGTCGCCGCGGTGCTGCCACACGATGAGCAGGGCCAGCGCCGGGACGAGCATCGCCATGAACTTCACCCAGTACTGGATCGCCTGCGCGAAGGTGATCGACCGCATGCCGCCGGCCGCCACGGCGACGACCACGACGACGCAGACGATCAAGCCGCCGAGCCAGTGCGGAGCGTCGGTCTGGGTGGCCAGGGTCAGCCCCGCGCCCTGCAGCTGCGGCACGAGATACAGCCAGCCGATCAGCACGACCAGCCCGCTGGCCGCCCGCCGCACGACCACCGACCCCAGGCGGATCTCGGCGAAGTCCGGCAGCGTGTACGCGCCGCTGCGCCGCAACGGCGCGGCGACGAGCGCGAGCAGGATGAGGTAGCCCGCCGTGTAGCCGACCGGGTACCAGAGGACGTCGAAGCCGTAGGCCAGGATCAGCCCGGCGATGCCGAGGAACGAGGCGGCCGACAGGTACTCGCCGCCGATCGCGGCCGCGTTCCAGCGCGGAGTGACGGCCCGCGAAGCGACGTAGAAGTCGCCGGTGGTGCGCGCTCGACGCAGGCCGAACGTCCCGGCAACGGTGGTGGCGAGGGCCACCAGGGTCACCGCGGTGATCGCCGCGCCGTGACTCACGCCGGCTCCGGACCCGGGTGAACGCTCATCGCTTGCGCACCAGTTCGGTGAAGGCCCGTTCGTTGCGCTCGGACTGCCGCACCGCGTACGCGGCCAGGGCGATGAGCACCGGGTAGACCAGGACACCGAGCAGCAGCCAGGGCAGCGGGATGCCGAACGCGTGGATGGTGGCGAAGCGCGGGAACACCGACCCGGCGAGCGCGACGCCGAGCAGCAGCGCACCGATGGTCACGCACACGGTGATGGCCAGGCGGCGCTGGCTGCGGATGAGTGAGCGCATGTACAGCTCACCGAGTGCGGTCTGCTCGTCGATCTCGCGCGAGGGCGTGCGGAACGGAGCGCGTCGCGCGGCCTCGGTTCTCGGGTGGGTGATCCGGACCCGCCGGACGGGTTCGCTCATCGGACGACCGCGTGTCGGTCCGCGTGGCCCGCGAAGCGGAGGTGAGCGTTCACTCCGGTTGTCATCGGCCTGACAGCCGGTCGCGCAGGGCCCGGGCGTGCCGGCGGCTGACCAGCAGCTCGTCGGCTCCGAGCCGGACAGTGGTCCGGCCGTCGGCCACGCGCACCTCGTCGACGTGGGCCAGGGCGACCAGCGTGCTGCGGTGGATCCGGACGAAGCCCGCGGGTGCCCACCGCTCCTCGAGCACCGACAACGGCGTGCGCACCAGGTGGCTGTCGACCCCGGTGTGCAGGCGGGCGTAGTCGCCCTGCGCCTCGACGAAGCGAACCTGCGAGCGCCGCACGAACCGGGTGACCCCGGCCAGCTCGACCGAGATCGTCTCGTCCTCGCTCGCCGATGCGTCCGGGGACCCGGCGGTGACGACGCGGCGCACTGCCTCGGCCAGCCGGTCGGCGCGGACCGGCTTCATGACGTAGTCGGTGGCCTGCAGGTCGAACGCGTCGACCGCGTGATCGTCGTACGCGGTGACGAAGACGATCTGCGGTCGCTGCGCAAAGCGGGCCACCACCCGGGCCAGCTCGATCCCGTCCAGGCCGGGCATCTTGATGTCGCAGAACACAACGTCGAACGACTCGTCGTTGAGCTGCTTGAGCGCCTGGGACGCACTGCGCGCGGTCCGCACGGCGTCCACCCGCGGATCATCACGCAGCAGGAAGGCCAACTCCTCGCGGGCCGGCTCCTCGTCATCGACGACCAGGACCCGCAACGCCGTGTCGTCGACCATGCCGGGCAGGCTACCCCCGGCGCCCGATCCGGATCAGGATTCGGCGGCCGGATCGGCGTGGACGCCGGGCGCGAACTTGGGAACCCGGAACGTCACCTTGGTCCCGGCGCTCGGCGCGGTCTCCACGACCAGCCCGTACGGATCGCCGTACACCTGACGCAGCCGCGCGTCGACGTTACCCAGGCCGACCGAGCCGCCGCGCGCGCCCGCCTCGTCGCCCCCTTCGAGGGCGGCCCGGATCACGCCCGGTTCGGACCCGGCACCGTCGTCTTCGACGGTGATAAGCGCGTCCGGTCCGGCGTCGACGGCGGTGATCGACACGGTGACGACTTCGAACGCGCCCTCCAGCCCGTGCCGCACGGCGTTCTCGACGAGCGGTTGGACGACCAGGAACGGGACGGCGATGGGCAGCACCTCGGGCGCGACCCGCAGCGAGACCCGCAGCCGATCGCCGAAGCGGGCCTGCTCGAGGACCAGGTAGCGCTCGGTGTTGCGGATCTCGTCCGACAGCGTGGCGAACTCGCCGCCGCGCCGCAGCGCGTACCGGGTGAAGTCCGCGAACTCGAGCAACAGCTCGCGGGCGTGGTCGGGATCGGTGCGGGTGAACGAGGCGATCGCGGTGAGCGAGTTGTAGACGAAGTGCGGGCTGATCTGCGCGCGCAGGGCCCGCAGCTCGGCTTCCATCAGCTGGGTGCGCTGGGCGTCGGCGCTGGCCAGTTCGATCTGGCCGGAGACCCAGCGGGCGACCTCCTCGACGGCGCGCACCAACATCGCCGACGTGTCCCGGCTGTAGGCGACGAGCGCGCCCACGACCGTGTCGCCGTCGACGACCGGAGCGGCGACGGCCGAGCGCACCAGGCACTCCGGCGCGTCACAGGACACCTCGCGCGGGCCCAGGATCGAGGTCCGGCCCTCGTCCAGGACCCGTTGCGCGTGTTCGAGCGCGTGCTCGGCGTGGTTGTGCGAGACCCCGTCGACGGCCAGGACACGGGAGCGGTCGGTGAGGGCGACCGCGGCCGTTCCGAGCAGCACCCGCAGATGTCGCACCGCCCGCTCGGAGCCGTTCCGCGTCAGTCCCTCGCGCAGTCCGGGTGAGGCCAGGCTGGCCGTGTGCAGCGTGTTGAACGTGGCCCGGTCGGCGGAGCTCCCGAGGTCACGCCGCCGGTAGAACAGGTACGCGGTCGCGATCACGGCCACGGCGATCGCCGCGGCACCGAGCAGTGGGAGCGCGCTCACCCCTACTCGGCGGGATGGGTCTGGGCGAACAGGGCACGCAGGCGCCGCATCGTGTCGACCGCCTGCGCCTTGTCCAGCCGCTGCACGGCGTAGATCGCGAGGGTCTCCTCGCCCGGCAGCACCAGCCGGGCGAACCGCACCTTGCTGGGGAACTCGACGCGGACGATCACATTCCACGGCACCACTCGCCAGCCGCCGAGGAACGAGCGCAGCCGCACCGCGTCGGCGTCGGCCGACAGGCGGGGCCGCGTCCCCATCAGACACAACCCGGCCAGCACGACTCCGATCACCACGGTGCCGACGTGGTCCGAGTCACCGAAGTGCGCGCCGGCGTTGTGACTGCTCTGCAGCAGGGCGGTGCTGAGGAAAGCCACGAACACGACCGCGGCGCTCGCGTACCCGATCCGCGCCATCAGGATCGGCCGGGCGGTCACGGGCGCGCTCTGGGCACTCATCGCCGGGTTCACAGCCGGCACGCGTGGATGTCGGTGACGATGATGCCGCGCGCCCCGAGGTCCCAGAGTTCGTCCATCACCTGGTTGGTCTGCTTGCGCTTGACCATCGACCGTACGGCCGAGAATCCGCGTTCGTGCAAAGGCGACACCGTCGGGGACTCGATGCCGGGGGTGATCGCGACGGCCTGCTCGACCAGGTCGTCGGCGATGTCGTAGTCCATCAGCACGTACTGCCGGGCGATGATCACGCCCTGCAGTCGACGCACCAGCTGCTCGACCCGGGCCGAGGTCTCGGCGCCGGTGCGCCGGACCAGAACGGCCTGGCTGGTCAGCAGCGGTTCGCCAAAGGTCTCCAGCCCCGCGTTGCGCAGCGTGGTGCCGGTGGACACCACGTCGGCGATCGCGTCGGCGACGTCGAGCCGGACCGCGGTCTCGACCGCGCCGTCGAGCCGGATCACCTCGGCGCTCAGCCCCCGCTCGGCGAGGTAGGACTCCAGGACGCCCGGGTACGCGGTCGCGATCCGTTTGCCGACCAGGTCCTGCACCGAGGTCGCGGTGCCAGGGCGGGCGGCGAACCGGAACGTCGAGCCGGCGAACCCGAGCGGCAGGATCGGCTCGGCCCGCGCGCCCGAGTCCAGCAGCAGGTCCTCGCCAGTGATCCCGACGTCGAGCCGGCCCGAACCCACGTACAGCGCGATGTCCCGCGGGCGCAGGAAGAAGAACTCGGTGTCGTTGTCGGCGTCGATCAGCACCAGCTCGCGGTGATCGCTGCGCTGGCGGTAACCCGCCTCGACCAGCATCTGGCTGGCCGGCTCGGACAGCGAGCCCTTGTTCGGTACGGCGATGCGGAGCATTCCTCTACCCGTCTGTACGAAGATCGATGGGGCGGTCCGGCGCGGCCTACAGATGTCGGTAGACGTCCTCGAGCCCGATGCCCTTGCCCAGCATGATCACCTGGATCCGGTACAGCAGCTGGCTGATCTCCTCGGCGGTGCGGTCGCCGGACTCGTGCTCGGCGGCCAGCCAAACCTCAGCTGCCTCCTCGACCACCTTCTTGCCCTGGGCGTGCACCCCGGCGTCGAGAGCGGCGACCGTGCCCGAGCCGTCCGGACGGTCGCGCTGGCGCTCGGTGAGTTCGGCGAACAGCTGGTCGAAGGTCTTCATCGCGTCCGGATCCTACCGGCGCGCGTCGGGCGGGCCTTAACCTCACCCGCCCGGCGCAGGCGCCATTGCCGCAGATGATGAAAGCCCCGCACCGACTCGGACCGTCGCGACTTCAACGAGTACCGCGCGTCCTGGGCCAGCGACTCGGCCATCAGCCGGTCGACGAGCACCCACCCCGGACGGCTGAGCGAGGTGAGCCGGCTGGCGATGTTCACCGTCGATCCGTAGACGTCACCGAGCCGGATGACCACCGGTCCCGCGGCGAGCCCGATGCGCAGCGGTGGCAGCACCGCGTGCTCCTCGGCCCGTTCGAGCAGCTCCAGACCGATCTCGGCGCAGTCGCCGGCCGTGTCGGCCAGGAACAGCACCTCGTCACCGATCGTCTTGACGATGCGCCCGTTGTGCGCCCCGACCACCTCGGTCGTCACCGACTCGAACGTCTCGAGCAGCTCGCCGAGCTCGGACTCGGTGGAACGACGGGTCAGTGCCGTGAAGCCGGACATGTCCGCGAACCCGACCGCCATCGGGACCAGCGTCGAGGACGAGAGGTCGGCCGAGGCGAGGGACGCCATCCGGGCGAAGTACGCGACGAGCTGGCGACGCCACACGTGGTTCTGGATCTGCTCCATCACCGGTGTCACCTGGGCAAAGAGGGCCAGCACAGCATCCTCGGACTCGAGCAGTTCCGGCCGCGCGGCCAGCAGGTTGATCAGGAGTTGGCCCTGACTGGACGCCAGCCGCGCGAACGTCTGGCCGAGCATCCGGGTCATCGAGTTCAGCGTGTCGCTGTCGGCGATGCCCTGCTCGGACAGCCGGGCCACCAGCTGCAACGTTGACACGTCGGCGTCGGTGAACATGATGTCGTCGTCGGCCGCGATCGCGAACCCGAGCGAGCGCCACAGTCGACGGGTGGTCTCCGGGTCGGCGCCGACCAGCTCGGCGACCTGGGCCCGGGTGTAGCGCCGGGGTCCGCCGAGCAGCCCGACCTCGGCCCGCGCCAGCAAGGAGTCGAGGTCGAGGCCGGCGACGGCGTACGGCACCGGAACCTCGCCCTCCTCCTCGCGTGACACTGCGACCGCCGTTAGTCCCGACGGGCGTACGCCGACAGTGCGACCGCGGTCGCCAGCGCGGCGACAGTGGCCTCGTAGCCCTTGTCCTCGGCGGACCCGGGCAGCCCGGCCCGGTCGAGCGCCTGAGCCTCGTCGTCACAGGTCAGGACACCGAACCCGATCGGGACGCCGGTGCGCTGCGCGACGAGCGTCAGGCCAGTGGTCGCGGCGGAGCAGACGTACTCGAAGTGCGGGGTGCCGCCGCGGATCACCACGCCGAGCGCGACGATCGCGTCGAACCCGGCCGCGGCGAGTCGCGCGGCCGCCACGGGAAGCTCGAACGTTCCCGGCAGCCGAAGCTCACTCACGTCCGCGACCTGCGAGTCGGCGAGGGCGCGACGGGCCCCGGCCAGCAGTCCGTCCATGACCTCGGTGTGCCACTGACTGGCGATGACGGCGACCCTCAGGTTCTCGGCACCGCTCACCGCGTGCAGCGGCGGCGCGCCGTGGCCGCTCAAGAGGCGTCCCCGGACTCGAAGTTCAGGTCGTGGCCCATGCGGTCCCGCTTGGTCTCGAGGTAGCGCAGGTTCTCCGGGTTGGCGTGAACCGGGAGCGGCTCGCGGCCGGTGATGTGCAGTCCGTAGCCCTCCAGCCCTGCCCGCTTGGCCGGGTTGTTGGTGAGCAGCCGCATCGAGTGGATCCCCAGGTCGACCAGGATCTGGGCGCCGGTGCCGTAGTCGCGCGCGTCGGCCGGCAGCCCGAGCTCGAGATTGGCGTCGAGGGTGTCCGAGCCGGCGTCCTGCAGCTGATAGGCCTGCAGCTTGTGCAGCAGGCCGATGCCGCGACCCTCGTGGCCGCGGACGTAGAGCACCACACCGCGACCCTCGCGGGCGACCGCGGCCAGCGCGGCGTCCAGCTGCGGCCCGCAGTCGCAGCGCAGCGACCCGAACACGTCGCCGGTGAGGCACTCGGAGTGCACGCGCACCAGGACGTCCTGGCCGTCGCCGATCTCGCCGAAGACGAACGCGACGTGCTCACGGTTGTCGTAGCTGGAGGAGTAGCCGACGGCGGTGAACTCGCCGTAGCGCAGGGGAACCCGCGCGGAAGCGACGCGCTCGACCAGCTTCTCGAAGCGGCGGCGGTAGGCGATCAGATCGGCGATCGAGATCAGGGCCAGCCCGTGCTCGTCGGCGAACACCCGCAGCTCCTCGCCCCGCGCCATGCCGGCCGGGTCCTTCTCGCTGACGACCTCGCAGAGCACTCCGGCCGGGGAGAGTCCGGCCAGCACGGCCAGATCGACCGCGGCCTCGGTGTGACCGGGGCGGCGGAGCACCCCGCCATCCTTGGCCCGCAGCGGGACGACGTGGCCGGGGCGGGAGAAGTCGACCGCGGTGGACTTCGGATCGGCGAGCAGCCCGATGGTGTGGGCCCGGTCGGCAGCCGAGATCCCGGTGGTGATGCCCTCACGGGCGTCGACGGTGACCGTGTAAGCCGTGCCGCGGCGGTCTTGGTTGACGCGGAACATCGGCGGCAGGTCCAGCCGATCGGCCTCGTTCTCGGTGATCGGGACGCAGATGTAGCCCGAGGTGTACCGAACCATGAAGGCGACGAGTTCGGGCGTCACCAGCTCGGCGGCGAAGATGAGGTCGCCCTCGTTCTCGCGGTCCTCGTCGTCGATCACGACCACGGGCTTGCCGGCCTTGATGTCCGCTACCGCCCGGTCAACCGTATCCAAGATCATCCGCTTGTCTCCATCAGCCGGGCTACGTATTTTGC
>JBDTGE010000124.1:0-4495 GCA_039937575.1 Jatrophihabitantaceae bacterium | reverse complement strand
CCCCAACCACGGCGGCCGGTACTCCAGCTGGATGAACTGGGACACGTTCGCGGGCATGGTCCCGGCCGACAACCC
This sequence comes from Jatrophihabitantaceae bacterium, assembly GCA_039937575.1. Lineage (GTDB taxonomy): Bacteria > Actinomycetota > Actinomycetes > Mycobacteriales > Jatrophihabitantaceae > JBDTGE01. Next base: position 4,420 of record JBDTGE010000124.1, on the reverse strand, counting down.
GCAGTTCGTGGTCGCCATCATGGTCGACAACCCGGCCCACGGGCTCGAGGGCGGCGACGTCGCCGCGCCGGTCTTCCATCAGGTCGCGACCTACGAACTGCAGCACGCGCAGATCCCGCCGACCGGTTCGCTGTCCAAGCACGTGCCGCTCCAGGTGTGTGACGCGGTCACCCGTCGAGACTCACCAAGTACCGTCTGCTGACGTGCCCAACGCTTCGACCACCACTGACGGTTCAGCTGGGCTACCCCGTCCCGCGCGGGTGGAACCGGTTGCGTTGTCGGAGTTGATCGCCCAGCCCGAGCGGGGCCCCATCGGTGTCCTGTCCGGTCCCGATGTGGCGGTCACCGGGATCACGGCCGGGACGGCGTTCGTCCGCGCCGGGGACCTGTTCGCGGGTCTGCCCGGCCGGACGGCCCACGGGGCCTCGTTCGCCGCCCAAGCCGTCGCGTCCGGAGCCGTCGCCGTGGTGACCGACGAGAGTGGACGCGCGCTGGTCCCGGACGGCGTACCCGTCCTCGTCGTGCCGAACGTGCGCGACGAGCTGGGCTGGATCTCCTCGAGGGTCTACGCCCACCCCAGCCAGAGGGTCAACGTCCTCGGGGTCACCGGGACGAGCGGCAAGACCACGACGACGTTCCTGATGGAGGCGGGCCTACGCGCAGCCGGACGGCGAACCGGCTTGATCGGCACGGTCGCAACCCATATCGCGGGAACCGAGATCAAGACCGGCTTCACGACACCGGAGGCGCCGGAGTTGCAGGCCTTGTTGGCCGTGATGCGTGAGCGCGGTGTGTCCGACGTGGCGATGGAGGTGTCGAGCCACGCGCTCTCGCTCGGCCGCGTGAGCGGGACGTCGTTCCGGGCCGCCGGCTTCACCAACCTGTCCGAGGACCACCTCGACTTCCACGCGAGCATGGGCGACTACTTCCGGGCCAAGGTCAAGCTGTTCGACCCCTGGTACACCGAGCGTCCGGTCGTCGTCGTCGACGACCAGTGGGGGAACATGCTGGTCGACATCCTTGGTCCGTGTGTGACCGTCAGCGCACAGGACAACCCCCGGGGGACGTGGCAGGCGCTCGACGTCCAGGAACTCGCCGACGGAACCACCGCGTTCCGCGTCATCGGCCCGCGGTTCTGGCCGGGCGGGACAGGGACGCGTCCGGCCATCGAACTCGAGATGAGCTGCGCGATCCCGGGTCGCTACAACATCGCGAACGTGCTGCTCGCGCTGGCGCTGCTGTACGAGGACGACATCGAGCCGAACGTCGTGGCCGAGGCGATCTCGTCGGCGTCCGTGCCCGGTCGGATGGAGCGGATCGACGCGGGGCAGCCGTTCCTGGCGGTCGTCGACTACAGCCACAAGCCGGCCGCGGTCGACGGGGCGTTGCGCGCGCTGCGGCCCCTGACCCGCGGCCGGTTGATCATCGTCCTCGGCTCCGGCGGGGATCGGGACAAGGGCAAGCGGCCGCACATGGGCCAGATCGCCGCGCGGGGTGCCGAACTGCTCGTCGTGACCGACGACAACCCGCGTTCGGAGGACCCGGCCGACATCCGCCGCGCCATGCTCGGCGGCGCCCTGGCGGTGCCGGCGTCCGAGCGCGGCGAGGTGGTGGAGATCGGCGATCGGACCGAGGCGATCGCGTACGCGATCGCGGCCGCCGGTCCGGGCGACACCGTCCTAGTCGCCGGCAAAGGGCACGAGACGGGCCAGGAGATCGGCGGCACCGTGCACCCGTTCGACGATCGGGCCGTCGTGCGGCTCGCTCTGGGGTCTTGGGAATGATCGCGCTCAGCGTGGCCGAGATCGCAACGGCGGTCGGCGGTCGGATCGCGGGCGCCGATCCGGGCGCGATCGTCTCGGCGCCGCTCGAGTTCGACTCGCGGAAGATCGCGCCCGGCGGACTGTTCCTCGCGCTGCCGGGCGAGCATGTCGACGGCAACGACTACGTCGCCGCGGCCGTCGATCGCGGAGCCGTGGCCGCCATCGTCACCCGTGAGGTCGACGGGCCGGGCATCGTGGTCGACGACGGGTTCGTGGCCATCGCTGCGCTGGCCCGCGTCGTCGCGCGGCGACTCACCCGGACCACGATCATCGGCGTCACCGGCTCGTCCGGGAAGACGTCGACCAAGGACCTCATCGCCCAGGTGCTCGGCCGGACCGGCCCGACGGTCGCGCCGCCCGGTTCGTTCAACAACGAACTCGGCCTCCCCTACACGGTGCTGCTCGCGGACCAGGACACGCGTTTCCTGGTGCTGGAGATGAGCGCGCGCGGCATCGGGCACATCCGCTACCTGACCGAGGTCGCGCCGCCGCGGATCGGCGTGGTGCTCAACGTCGGCAGCGCGCACCTGGGCGAGTTCGGCTCGCGCGAGGCGATCGCGCAGGCCAAGGGCGAGCTGGTCGAGGCGCTGCCGGGCGCGGCCGACGGCGGCGTCGCGATCCTCAACACCGACGACCGGCTGGTCGCCGCGATGGCCGCCCGCACGAGGGCGCGGATCGTCACGGTGGGGGAGAGCCGCTCGGCCGACGTCCGGGCCGAGGACGTCGCGCTCGACCGGTCGGGCCGGGCGTCGTTCACCCTGCACGCGGCCGGCGCGTCGGTGCCGGTCGAACTGCGCCTGGTCGGCGCGCACCACGTCGGCAACGCGCTGGCCGCCGCGGCGGTGGCGCTGGAGTGCGAACTGCCGCTCGCCGAGGTCGCAGCCGCTCTGGGCCAGGCCACCGCCACCTCACGCTGGCGGATGGAGCCGATCGAGCGGTCCGACGGTGTGCTGATCCTGAACGACGCCTACAACGCCAACCCCGAGTCGATGCGGGCCGCGCTCAAGACACTCGCCACGATCGCGCGGGCCCGGCGCGGCAGCGGTGGCCGCTCGTTCGCGGTGCTCGGTCCGATGGCCGAGCTCGGCGACGCGGCGAACGCCGAACACGATGCCCTCGGCCGGCTCGCCGTGCGGCTGGACATCTCGCAGCTCGTCGCGGTCGGCGAGCCGGCGCGGCCGATTCAGCACGGGGCGGCGCTGGAGGGTTCGTGGGACGGCGAGTCGCGGTGGGTGCCCGACGCCGACGCGGCGATCGCCTTGCTGCGCCGCGAGTTGCGCGCCGGCGATGTGGTGCTCGTCAAGGCCTCACGCGCGGCGAGCCTGGAACGGGTCGCGCTCGCGATCGCTGAAGATGCAGTGAACACCGCGACCGACGGGTCTGGAGGGGGCACCGCGTGAAGACGATCCTGATCGCCGCGCTGGTGTCGCTGCTGACCTCGATCCTCTGCACTCCGATGGTCGTGGCGTACTTCCGGCGCCGCGGGTTCGGGCAGGAGATCCGGATCGACGGCCCGCAGTCGCACCTGATCAAGCGCGGCACGCCGACGATGGGTGGCGTCGCGATCGTCGGCTCGACGGTCCTGGGCTACGCGGTCGCGCACGTGGTCATCGCGATCCGCGGCCAGGGCGGGCCGAACGCGTCCGGTCTGCTGCTGCTGTTCCTGATGGTCGGGCTCGGAGCAGTCGGCTTCCTCGACGACTTCATCAAGATCCGCAAGCAGCGCAGCCTGGGCCTGCGCGCCCGGGCCAAGTTCCTCGGCCAGCTGGTCGTCGCCCTGACCTTCGGCGTGCTGGCGCTGCAGTTCCGCAACTCGCTCGGCCTGACTCCCGGGTCCGAGCACCTGTCGTTCCTGCGCGATCTCGCACCGATCGGCCTGGGCGCCGTGGGCTTTCTCGTGCTGGCCTACCTGATCATCGCGGCGACCTCGAACGCGGTGAACCTGACTGACGGCCTGGACGGGCTGGCCGCCGGTGCCTCGGCGATGGTGTTCGGCGCGTTCACGCTGATCGCGTTCCTGCAGTACCGCAACCAGTGCGGCACCAATCCGGTCGGCGGTTGCTACCAGGTGCGTGACCCGCTGGACATCGCGCTGGTCGGGGCCGCGGCGCTGTCCGCGTGCTTCGGCTTCCTCTGGTGGAACGCCGCGCCGGCCCAGATCTTCATGGGTGACACCGGGTCGATGGCGCTCGGCGGGCTGATGGCCGGACTGGCCGTCTTCACGCACACCGAGCTGCTGCTCGTGGTGCTCGGGGGGCTGTTCGCCACCGTCACGGTGTCGAGCATCATGCAGACCGGCTGGTTCAAGATCACCCGAATACACACCGGGACCGGCCGGCGAATCTTCCGGATGGCCCCGCTGCACCACCACTTCGAGCTCGGCGGCTGGGAAGAGATGACCATCATCGTCCGGTTCTGGATCATCGGCGGCTTGGCCGTCGCGTTCGGGGTGGGCTTGTTCTACGCGGACTTCGTCGGCAATGGTTGACCGCACTCACCGGTTCGACGGTGCAGACTCGTTCGCCGGTGCAGCCGTGCTCGTCTTCGGAGCGGCCCTCGCCGGTCGCAGCTCCGCGCTGGCGTTGCTGGCCCGTGGC
>JBDTGE010000123.1:0-5773 GCA_039937575.1 Jatrophihabitantaceae bacterium | reverse complement strand
CCGGGTGGGCCAGAATCGTGCCATGGCCCTTCACCTCGCGACGACGCCCGAAGCCAATGAGCTGCTCGCCGCCGACCCGCTCGCGCTGCTCATCGGCATGCTGCTCGATCAGCAGATCCCGATGGAGAAGGCGTTCACCTCGCCGCAAGTGCTGCGGGAGCGGCTGGGCGCCCCGCTCGACGCGCACACGATCGCCACCTACGACGCCGGCGCGTTCGAAGCGATCTTCCGGGAACCACCGGCCCTGCACCGCGTCCCCGCGGCGATGGCCAAGCGGGTCCAGGACCTGGGCCGCGTGCTGATCGAGCGGTTCGACGGCGACGCGGCCCAGGTCTGGGCCGGCGCCTCGTCCGGCAAGGATCTCATCGCGCGGATCGGTGCCCTGCCCGGCTTCGGGGAGCAGAAGGCCAAGATCTTCGCCGCGCTGCTCGGCAAGCAGTTCGACGTCCGGCCGACCGGGTGGCGTCAGGCAAGTGGTGACTACGGTAAGGCCGGTTCGTTGCGCTCGATCGCCGACGTGGTCGACGCCGAATCGCGCAAGGCGGTTCGCGCCCACAAGCAGCAGATGAAGGCCGCCGCCAAAGCCGCAGCCAACGGAGTAGCGGCCGGCGAGTAGCGGCCGAGTCGAGCCGGACCAGCGCTATACCGCGACGAACGCGCTCGCTCGCAGTGTGTCGACCTCGACTCCGAGTTCGGCCACCCGGGCCGCATCCACCGTTGCACCACACCGGGTCAGCCAGTTCCCGAGCATCCGGTGCCCGCCCTGCGTCAGCACCGACTCCGGGTGGAACTGCACGCCGTCGATCGGCAGCGTGCGGTGGCGCAGCGCCATCACCACGCCGGACTCGGTCCGGCCCGTCACCACGATCTCCGGCGGCAGCGCGTCCTCCTGCACCGTCAGCGAGTGGTACCGCGTGGCCGTGAACGGCGAGGGCAGGCCGGCCAGCACCCCGGTGCCGTCGTGCCGGACCGCGCTGGTCTTGCCGTGCACCAGCTCGGGCGCCCGAACGATCGGCGCGCCGAACACAGCCCCGATCGCCTGATGTCCCAGGCACACGCCGAACAGCGGCAGCGACCTCGACGCGCAGGCGGTCACGAACGCCATCGACTCACCCGCCTGCTGCGGTGTCCCCGGGCCGGGCGAGATCAGCACCCCGTCGACGTCCAGCGCGTCCAACTCGGCCGGCGTCACGGCGTCGTTGCGTCGCACGATGACCTCGGCCCCCAACTGGCCGAGGTACTGGACCAAGTTGTAGACGAAGCTGTCGTAGTTGTCGATCACCAGCACGCGCGTCATGCCGGCTCCCGCCCAAAAGCGGTCGCGGGCCTCACTTGCCGGGCACCGTCACGTCGTTGATCGGCAGGTGCGGGTCGACCAACGGGAACACGACGAACAGCAGCAGGGCGACGACCGCGGCGATCAGTAGCAGCGTCTGCAGCAGCTTGACCGCCGTGGCACCGGGCAGGTGGCGCCAGATCCATACGTACATCAGTTCCCGATCTGCGTGTAGAGCGCGGTGATCGCCGCCGGCTTGACGGTGCTGTACGCGCCGTCGGTGTCCTTGGTCTTGGCGATCGTCCGGGCCAGCACCGCGTGGATGATCAGTCGCTTGTTGGCGACGAACTTCGGGTGGCAGGTGGTCATCGTCAGGTAAGCCGTCGTGTACGGCATCGGGGCGTTCGGGCGGCTGGGCACGGGCAGCACGACCTCGCCCTGGCTCGGGGTGACGACCTCGCGCCCGGGCACGCCGTTCTTGTCCGTGCGGTCCAGGTTCCCGCCCGGGGCGTTCGGATTGCAGGCGTTGGCCGGGGTGGCGGCACCGATGACGCAGTAGAGGAACCAGTCGGTCTGCGTCTCTACGACGACCGAGTCACCGGCTTGGATCTTGTCCAGGTTCAGGAACGGTTCGCCCTTGCCGACCCGGTGGCCGGCGATGGCGAAGTCGCCCGGCTGGCCGGGTAGCTGCGTGCCGTCGTAGTGGCCGGGGCCCTTCTCCAGCGACGACGCCCCGGTGCCGGCCACGATGGTCTCGGCGTAGTCGTTGCCGAAGCGCGGGATGTAGAGGTTGGCCAGGCCCTTGCCGTCGGCCGTCGCGATCTTGCTCGTCGGCAGGGCCAGGGTGTCGTTGGCCCACTGCTTCTCCAGCGCGGTGTGCACCTTGTCCTGGGCGCGCTGGGAGAAGTAGTTGGTGACGTACACCTGGTAGACGACGAACAGCAGGACGACCAGGCCGGCCGTGATCAGGGTCTGGCCCACCCCGCGCAGCAGGAACCGGATGACGTCGCCGACCCCCCTGGGCTGACGCGGCCGACCGCTCGGTGGCAGCGCACCACCGCCCGCCGGCGGGTCGATCGGTGGTGGGGGCGGCGGGTCGTCGACGACCGTGTCCTCGCTCATTGCTGCAGCCTCACTTGGGTTCGGCCTGGGCGTAGGCCAGTGCGATGCTGCCAGTGTAGGCAGGCAGATGCAGGGTCGATTGTGACTCGGTGGTGTAACCCAGGCCGTAGTAGCCGGCCGCCTGCTCGAACAACTTCACGCCGGGCGATGCCTCCAGCGCGCTCTGCATAGGCCCGTACGGGCCGATCGCGGCAACTCGGAAAGGCGGCGAGTACACCTCGCCGTTCAGCAGCAGCGTGTTACCGACGCACCGTACGGCGCTGGTCGCGATGACCCGCTGGCCGGCGATCGTCATGGCCTCGGCCCCGCCGGCCCACAGCGCGTTCACCACGGCCTGCAGGTCGGACTGGTGCACGACCAGCTGGTTGGGGTCGACCCCGGCGTTCTGATCGGTGTCCGGCGCATCGTTGAGCACGACCGTGATGCCCGGCCCGCGCACCGCGGTGAGCCCCGCCGGCGCCTTCAACGGGGTGACCTGGCTCTGGGCCGCGGCCACCCCGGCGTCGCGCGTACCGGCATCGGTCGTCGCCGCGGACACCTGCTTCTGCAGGCCGGCGAGCGTCGCGTCACCACTCTTGACGTGACCCTCGGCCGTCCGGACCAGGTCGGCCAGGTTCGCGGTACCGGCCGGACGCAGATCAGTTCCGCGCGAGTCGCGCGCGCTGGCGGCGAACCCGAGCCCGGCCACCAGGCAGACGACCGGAACCAGGGCGCGCCACGGGCTCCGCGGCGCGGCCCCGCCCGCACGGGGCAGCAGCCGTCCGAGCAGCTCGCGCACGGTTCGTCCCTTCCTGTCCGGCTGGACCGGGCCGCGCTCGCTGATGCACCCGTCGGCCGGTCCGCCGACTACGCTAACCGGTGTGGCCCGCACTCGTGGTCACCCGCCCGGTTCCGGACCGGGCTGCGGTCGAGCTGGAGAACGACGTGCCCAAGTCGAAGGTCCGTAAGAAGAACGACGCCCCCGCGCGGGCCGAGGCGCTGCGCACGACCGGCAAGCAGCTCGCGCCGAGCCCCACCTGGTACCCGGTGGTGATGGCCTCGATCATGCTGATCGGCCTGGCCTACCTGGTCGTCTACTACCTCACCAGCAGGGGCACGTCGCCCCGCGTGCCGGGCATGGTCGAGCTGGGCAACTGGAACTTCGCCGTCGGCTTCGGCGTGATGCTCGTCGGACTGGTCATGGCCGTCAAGTGGCGTTGAACGGGCGGTCCACAGCCTTTTCCACGCCTGTGATTACACGGCTGTAGTTCATCCCCAGCCGGGGATAACCCTGTGGACAAAGATCCTGTCGAACCGCGCCGGCCGCGGTGCCAGTTCGGTCCCGACCGCCGGCTGACCGCGGCGACGGCTGCCGCAGCCGTGATCGCGGCGCTCGCCGCGACGTTGACCGGCGACTCGGTCGGCCGGTTGCTGTTCGCCGCCGCCGCGCTCTGGCTGGCCGCCTACGCGATCATCGACGTGCTGTGCCGGCCCCGACTGGCCGCCGACGCCGACGGGGTGAGCATCCGCTCGCCGTCCGGGCGCACGACGTTGCCCTGGTCCGACATCGAGCTCGTGCGGGCCGACGTGCGGCTGCGGCGCGGGCTGCGCTCGACCGCGCTGGAGATCGACGCCGGCGAGCGGCTGATCGTCTTGAGCCGGCGCGCACTCGGCGCCGACCCCGAGCAGGTCGCCGAGATGGTGCGGGCGTTCGACCCGCGCTAGAAGGACGACGCGCCGGTGGCCGTGCGGGCGATGATGACTACGAGTGTCAGCAGTAGCACGCCGGCCAGGCCGGCGGCCTGCATCGGCGTCGACAGGCGGCGCACGTTCGGCAGCCCGGCGATGGCGATCGCGGCCAGCCCGCCGGTGATGAACCCGCCCACATGAGCGAGCTTGGAGATGTCACTCACCGAGAACGTGAACACGAAGTTGAGGACGATGATGCCGATCAGCCACTGCAGGTCGAGCCCGAGCCGCCGGACCATCACCAGGCAGGCGGCGACCAGCCCGAAGATCGCCCCGGACGCGCCCACCACCGGCTGGCCCGCGCTGCCGAAGGCGTAGATCAGCGCCGAGCCGCCGAGCGCACCGAGCAGGTAGAGCGCGCTGTAGCGCCACGGCCCCAGCTGGCGTTCCAGCAGCGGCCCGACGATCCCCAGGGCCAGCATGTTCGCGCCGATGTGCAGCAGGCTTACGTGTACGAACGCCGACGTGATCAGCTGGTAGTAGTCGTGCTGGTGATAGACGACGCCCGGCTGCAGTTGCCAGTCGAGGAACAGCCGGGACAGCTGCGGCTGGTTCAAGCCGCCCGGCGACTTCAGCCCGGTGTACAGATACACCGCGACGTTGAGCAGGATGAGCGTGGTGGTCACGTACGGGGGTGATTCCCGCAGCCGGGCGCCGACCGACGTGCGCGGCGCCCGGATCGAGCGGGCGCCGAGTGCGGCGTCGTCCGGGCAGTGGAAGCCCACCGATGCCTCGCGCATGCACTCCGGGCAGATCGGACGATCACACCGGGTGCAGCGGATCAGCGCCTCCCGGTTCGGGTGGCGATAGCAGTGACTCTCGGCGATCAAGGCGCCTAGACGTCCTGGAAGGACACGGAGTTGATCGTGACGTCCTGATGCGGCTTGTCGTTGCGGTCCACCGGCGTGGCGGCGATCTCGTCGACGACCGCTCGGCTCTCGGCGTCGGCAACCTCCCCGAAGATGCTGTGCTTGCGGTTCAGGTGCGGCGTGCGGCCGACGGTGATGAAGAACTGCGAGCCGTTGGAGTTCGGACCCGAGTTGGCCATGGCCAGCAGGTACGGCCGATCGAAGGCCAGCTCGGGGTGGAACTCGTCGGCGAACTTGTAACCCGGGTCGCCGAATCCCTTCCCGAGTGGGTCGCCGCCCTGGATCATGAACCCGTTGATGACCCGGTGGAAGATAGTGCCGTCGTACAGCGGCGCACTGGTCTTCTCGTGCGTGCCGGGGTGCTTCCACTCCTTGGCGCCGGTCGCGAGCTCGACGAAGTTGGTCACCGTCTTCGGCGCGTGGTTCCCGAACAGGTTCACGCGGATGTCGCCCGCGCTGGTGTGCAGAGTGGCGATCTGAGTGGCGGACAACAGGACTCCCTGGTTTCCCCCCGCAGCCGCGGGAGGGTTGACGACGTCTTCGCCGACCCATCCTGCCACGACGGCCCGGGACCGAGCGGGCGGCGAACCCCGGTCCAGCGTGGCACCGATCGGCCGAGGTCAGCGCGGCCGACCGACCGCGACCTGCGCGGCCTGGTCGGGGAGCGTGTCGTCGATCGGTTCGAGATCGGTGCTCTCCCCACGCCGGTCCAGGGCCCGGCGCAGCAGATCGTCGGCGAAGCGCGCGCTCTTGGCCAGGACCGGCCCGTGCAGGTAGG
>JBDTGE010000122.1:0-9695 GCA_039937575.1 Jatrophihabitantaceae bacterium | reverse complement strand
AGCACCTGGTCGACCAGGGCGCCCACCCAGCGGGGCGCAGTGCGGCGTCCGAGCGCCGCGGCCAGCCGCGCGTGCATGAGCGGCCGGGTCCACGGTCCGGCCAGCAGCGCCGTGGCGACGCCGGTCGCGACCTGGTCCCGGCGAGTGCTCATGGGAGGGACGGCGGCAGCCAACCTCTGCCGTGCGCGCCATTGCTTTCATGGCGTGAAACGCGTGGCGTGCGACGCGATGGCCTGCGTCGAGTGATAACCCCGGGGTTGCCCCGGAGTGACCGGGAGGTCCCGATCGTCCTACCGCCGCCCCTCCGCATGCAGCACACCGTAGTCCCGCGACGATCAACGCGAGAGCGTGATATCCGGCGAACCACATCGCGCTCACCGGGTATCACGGTCGATCGTCGGACTAGATCGGCACCGACCAGCGGAGGGTCGTGCCCATCGGCAGGTTCGGTTCGACGGTGCACGTCCCGCCCAGTGCCTCGGCGCGCAGCAGCAGGTCGGCCAGGCCCTTGCCGCTGGTCGGCTCGTCGTTCGGGCCGACGCCGTCGTCGCGCACCTCGAGCGTGAGCGCCCCGTCCGCCCGGACCACGGACAGGTCGATGGTGCCCGCGTATGCGTGTCGGACGAGGTTGGTCAGGGACTCGTCCGCGACGGCGGTGAGCTCGGCGACGAGGGCTGCGTCTAGCGTGTCCAGTGGACCTTCGAAGACCAGACGGGGCGTGCAGCCCAGCTGCTGACCGGCGTTCAGGGCGAGCGGTCGGACCCGACCCTCGACGCTGCCGGTGTCGCCGTCGCCGCGCTGCAGGTCGAGGATCGTGGTGCGGACGTCGGCGATGATCGTGTTCAACTCGGCCGCCGCGTCGCCGATCCGCCGCTGCACGTCGGCGTCGGCGGTGAACGGCATGATCGCGTCCAGCCGGCGGCTCACCGCGGACAGGCGGCCCGCGACGACGTCCTGCAGCCGGCTCGCGATGCGTTCGCGCTCGGCGGCCGGGTCAGGCTCGAATCCCACGTCGCCCAGGATAGGTGTGCTCACGCGGTGCGGACGAGGTCGACGATCTGCGCGACGGCCAGCCGGTTGCCCGCGACGTGCCAGCGGTGCCCGTGCGCCGGGAACACCTCCGTCGCGCCACCGGCGGCCCGGACCAGCGCCACCCCGGGCAGCCAGTCCCAGTTGAGGGAGTTGATCTGCACCCACGCCCCGAGCCGTCCGGCCGCGACGGCCGCGAGTTCGATCGAGCCCGAGCCGAGCATGCGGACGGTGGCCGCCCCCTGGATCGCGCGCAGCAGCGGTATGCGCGCGCCGTCGTCGGGCAGCCTCGACGGGTGCAGGTAGCTGGCGACCGACAGCTCGGCCAGTGGACGTTCGACCAGCGTCGGCACCGGGGTCCGGTTGCGGGTGGTCGGGTGCTCGCGCCCGCCGAGCCACAGCTCGTCTGCGGCCGGCTGGTACACGGCCCCGAGCAGCGGCCCGGTCGCGTCCGTGAGCGCGAGGGCCGAGCACCAGAGCGGCAGGCCGGACAGGAAGTTATAGGTGCCGTCGACCGGGTCGATGAACCAGATCCGCTCGCCCGGCTCGTCCGTGCCCTCCTCACCGACCAGCCCGTCGGCCGGGCGCTCAGCCCGCAAGCGCCGCACGACGTGCTGCTCGGCCGCGTGATCGGCCGCGGACACGACGTCGGAGATCGAGCTCTTGTGCTCGGTGCTCAGCCCGGCGCGGAGCATCGCCGCGGCCAGGTTGCCGGCCTCGGTGACGAGCTCGGCGGCCAGGTCCAGGTCGTCGGCCACGCCCGCGAGCCTAATCGCGCGCTGAGTCGTACCACTGACCCGCCCGGCTAGGTCGACGGGTTCGACGCGGCGGCGATCTGGGCGCGAGCGGCGCTGACGAGCTCGGCTTTGGTGTCGGCGTGCCCGGACAGTCCCCACCCGCCGTCGGGAGCCTCGGTGAGCAGCACCCAGGTCGGCTTGGTGCTGTGGAGCGAGCGGCTGGACGCCGCGCGGCTGACGGCCGGGTGTGCCGTGGTGGCGGACAGCGTCGCGGCGTCCGGTGACCTGCTCGATCGGGCCGGGGCCGGCCTGGACCGCGACGCGGCTGCGGACTTCGCGACCCTGCTCATCGCCGCCACCGAGGGCGCCGTCATCATGAGCCGCGCGCAGCAGCCGCGAGCCCTTCGACCGGGTGGCCGGACTCCTGCTCGCCCAGGCCCGGTCAGCGACCGCTTGAGTAGTGGTCGATGTACTGCTGGCGCAGGACGTTCTTCTGGATCTTGCCGGTCGACGTCCGCGGCAGCTCGCCGACCACGATCACCGACTTGGGTGCCTTGAAGCCGGCGATGCGCGACTTGACCGCGGCGATCAACTCGGCCTCATCCAGCACCGCGCCCGGCTGGACGGTGACGACGGCGGTGATCGCCTCGATCCACTGCGGGTGGGGCAGCCCGACGATGACCGCCTCGGCGATGCGCGGGTCGGCAGCGTAGACGGCCTTCTCCACCTCGATCGACGCGACGTTCTCGCCGCCGGTCTTGATCACGTCCTTGTACCGGTCGGCGAACCACAACATGCCGTCCGGATCGAGGCGTCCGACGTCGCCGGAGTGGAACCAGCCGTGCGCGAACGCCTCGGCGGTGGCCTCGGGGTTCTTCAGGTAGCCGTTGAGCGCGTGCGGGCCGCGGTAGACGATCTCGCCCTCCTCGCCGCGCGGCAGCAGGTGGCCGCCCGGGTCCATGATCGCGATCTGGACGTTGACGACCTGCGTGCCGACCGCGCCGGGATGGGTGAGCTGGTGCTCGGGCTGGAAGTACGTCGTCACCGGGCTCATCTCGGTCTGCCCGAACGCCAGGTAGAACTCGCACCCGAACGTGTCCAGGCACTGGCGCAGCAGGGCGTCGGGCATCGGCGCCATCGCGTAGGCCGCCTGCTGCAGGCTGGACAGGTCGCGGTCCTTGATCGTCGGGTTGTCCACGAGCGCGCGGTACATCATCGGCAGCACGAAGATCCGGGTCAGGTGCTCGCGCTCGATCAGGTCGAGCAGCCCGTCGCAGTCGAACCCGCGCATCAGGTGGACGGTCGCGCCCATCATCACCGCCGGCGTGCCGAACCCGTTCAGCTGGGCCGTGTGGAACAGCGGCATCAGCGCGCCGATCCGGTCCTGCCGGCCGATCCCGGACTCGGCCGCGACCATCAGCGCCTCGAGATAGATGGCGGTGTGGCTGGCGACGACGCCCTTGGGGAACGACGTGGTTCCGCTCGTGTAGAGGTAGCTGATCGGGTCCCGGTCGTCGACGAAGACCTCGGGTTCGGAGCGGTCGCCGGTGTGCAGGTCGGCGAACGTCTGCCAGCTGCGGTCGGGCAGGGACTGCTCGTACTGCCCACCGGTCCCGGCCGCGACGATGACGTCCCGCACTCCCGGAACCTTCTCCACGGCCGGCGCGACGAGCGAGACCAGCTGGGCCTCGACGACGATGCCCCGCGACTCGGAGTGCTCGAGTACGTAGGCGATCTCGTCGGCCCGCCAGCCCAGGTTCAGGGGGACGCAAACCAGCCCGAGCTTCGCGCACACGTAGTAGGTGACCATGAACTCGCAGCTGTTGCCCGAGGCCAGCGCGAGCGCGTCGCCCCGCGAATACCCTTGTGAGAAAAGGGTATTCGCCACCTCGTTGACGCGCGAGTTGAGCTGCGCGTACGTCCAGCTGCGGTCGCCGTCGACGATGGCGAGCTGGTCGGGACACCGTCCCGCGGTTCGCGTGAGCGAGTCGCCGACGTTCACGCGGGTGATCAGGTTGGTGGCCAGTTCCAGCTCCATGGATCGGACCCTACGGCCGCACGCGTAGCCTCGGAAGGGTGACAGCGTCGTCGCGACCGAGGGTCGGGCACATCCAGTTCCTGAACTGCCTGCCGATCTACTGGGGCCTGGTCCGCTCGGGCGCGCTGCTCGACGTCGAGCTGACCAAGGACACCCCCGACCGGCTCAACGAGATGCTCGTGTCCGGCGCCCTGGACGTCGGCCCGATCTCACTCGTGGAGTACCTGCGCCACGCCGACGACCTGGTGCTGCTGCCGGATCTGGCCGTCGGGTCGGACGGTCCGGTGCTCTCGGTCAACCTGGTGTCGCAGGTCCCGCTGAACTCGCTCGACGGTCGCCGCGTCGCCCTGGGCTCCGAATCGCGGACGTCGGTGCTGCTGGCCCGCATGTGGCTGGCCGAGGTCCACGGCGTCCGTCCCGACTACTTCGTGTGCCCGCCCAACCTGACCGCGATGATGCTCGAGGCCGACGCGGCCGTGCTGATCGGCGACACGGCGCTGCGGGCCAACTTCGAGGCGCCCGGGCAGGGCCTGGACGTCTACGACCTGGGCCAGGTGTGGCGTGAGTGGTCCGGGCTGCCGATGGTGTTCGCGGTGTGGGCCGCGCGGCGCGAGTACGCCGAGGCCAATCCGGGGCTGGTCAAGGGCGTGCACGCCGCCTTCGTCCGCAGCCGCGACGAGGCGCTGGTGCACGTCGACGAGATCGCGGCCCAGGCCGCGCGCTGGGAGCCGTTCGACGCGGCGACGCTCGGGACCTACTTCCGGACGCTGGACTTCTCGCTCGGTGAGCGCCAGGTCGAGGGCCTAGTCGAGTTCAGCCGCCGCGCGGCCGCCGTCGGGGTCATCGCCAACGCGGTGGCGCCCGCCTTCGCCGCGGTGTGAGCGACTCGCTGGCCGCCACGCCCGAACCGCCCTACACCGCAGTCATCTTCACCTCGCGGCGCACCGATGGCGATCGGGGTTACGCCGCCATGTCGGACCGGATGGACGAACTGGCCGCGCAGCAGCCGGGCTTTCTCGGCGTCGAGAGCGCACGCGAGGACGTCGGGATCACCATCTCGTACTGGGCCACGCCCGAGCACGCCCGCGCCTGGAAGTCCGTGGCCGAGCACCGCGGCGCCCAGCACCTCGGCCGGGCCACGTGGTACTCGGCCTACCGCGTCCGCATCGCCACCGTCGAGCGTGAGTACGGCTTCGAGCGCTGACAGTTCAGCTCAGCAGGCTGCGGGTGCGCAGTTGGGGGAAGCGGCTGAAGTCGCGGTCCATCGTGATCAGCTCGCGGACGCCGTGGCTCAGACAGATCGCCGCGATCCGCGCGTCGTGCGCCTGCCCGCCGGTCGTCTGCGCGTTCAGGGTCAGCTCGCGCAACTGCTCGAGGTGCGTGCTCGCTTCGCCCAGAACAGCCAGCGACGGCGAGGCCAGCCACGCGTCGAGCTGATCCCAGGCTCGGCCCGGCGGAGTCGGGTCCGGACGAAGTCGCCGGTTCGTCACGACCGAGTAGAACTCGTGGACGCAGGGCCAGGGGATGGCCCAGCGGGCCGGGCCTCGGGCCAGTTCGGCGACCAGCCCGGACGCTGCGTCGTGAAATGACGAGTCCGGACGATGCGCATAAACGAGGACGTTCGTGTCGACGGCGATCACGTGCCGCGACCCCGGTAGCTCTCGTCGAGTACCTCCCGCCAGCTCGCGTTCTCGAACTCCGGGCTGAGCCCTCCCGAGCCGTAGCTGGCGTCCTTGAGCGTGAACGGTTCGGTGTGGGTTTCCGTGTCCAGTAGCCGGATCAATGCCTGCTCGACCAAGGACTTGGTGGTGGTCTTGCGTTCGCGTGCGAGCTGCTGGACCTCGCGCAGCAGCGGCTCCGGGATGTCGAAAGTGGTCTTCATACTGCTGACAGTACCGGTCAATACTGCTAGCAGTATCAGTGCGAAAGGAGCGCTTGGACCTGTTGGAGGATCGCGGCACCGCCGCGGGACGCCTGGAGGCTCCCGTTGTAGACCGCATCGCCGCACGCCGGTTCGACCGTCACCTGCAGCGGCGGTCCGACCGCGTAACGGAACGTCGCGATGTACCGGACGGTGGGCGGGCCCGTGGTCACCCGGCAGTAGCCCTGCACATCCCACTTCCTAGCCGTCACCGACTTCAAGGCATTGACGAGGGATCGAAACCCGGAACCAGTGCTGGTCTTGCCAACGACGGGGACACCGGCCCCCGAAGTCGCGCACACCTGGACCGAGATGGGATCGTCCGGCACCAGCGCCGACTCCTGGCCGAGCCGACCAAACGTCGTCATCGCCGGGCAGCCGTCCACCGTCTTCAAGGGGTCCAGTTGCCACGATCCGGTGTTCAGCGCGTCGTTCGCGTAGTTCGCCAGGTTGTCCGCGGCGAGGAACTGGCCGTTGGACGCCCCTTCGCAGTGCTGTCCGGGGGCCGAGACCCAGACGACTCCGCCGCCGGGGTAGCCGATGCCGAACAGGTAGTTGTTCCCGTCGCCCACACTGATGTTGGTCGCACACGCCAGCGCCGGCACGTCGGCGCGCGGCAGCAGCCAGCTGAACGTGGCCGGAACGATCGAGAGGTCACCGGTCAGCTGCCGGTGTGCGGTGAGCGCGCTGCCTGTGCCGAGATACGCACATACGACGACATGCCCGGGCAGTTCCTGCGGGACGAGGCGGCTCTTGCCGTTCGCGCCCTTTGCCGGCTCGGGGACCCAGTAGCCGTCCGTCTGCGTCGAATGGGTCGGCGCGTACGTCTTGGGGCAACTGAGCACGGCTGAGGGTCCGGGTGCAGTGGTGGACGGGGTGGGATCGGCCGCCTTACGGCGCTCGGCGCGGTGGTCGACGGCGAGCAGCACTCCGACGACGGCCAGGACGCACGCCGCGGCCGCGGCGCCGGCGAGCCAGCGGACGTTGCGCCTGGGCGTCCACCGGGCGTCACGTTGGCGGAACTGGGCGACGGTCGGTGCCTGGTCATCGTGCGTTTGCATGCTGCGACGGATCAGGTCTTCGAACTCACTCATGGCGTCCGTCCTTCGGTGGCTGGCTGATCGGCCAGTTCGCCGCCGCGCAGGACGGCCAGGCTGCGCGCGGCCAGGCTGCGTACCGTGGCCGGCTTCGCGCCGATCAGCTCGGCGATCTCGCCGTCCGGCAGCTGCTCGTAGTAGCGCAGCACCAGCACCGTGCGCTGGCGCGGGGGCAGGGTGGTGAGCGCGCGCCAGACCCGGTCACGCTCGGCCAGTTCGTCGTCGAACCGTTCGCCGCCCGGTCCGTCGGGGACCTCGTCAGTGATGACCTCGGTGGCCGAGCGCAGACGACGGCGGCGCAGGTACTCGTTGACCACGGCCCGGCGCACGTACGCCTCGGCGTGAGCGACCTCGGGTGCGCGCCGTCGCCAGCTTCCGTAGACCCGTTCCAACGCCTGCTGCACGAGATCCTCCGCCGTCGATCGATCATGGGACAGCTGGTAGGCGAGTCGAAGTAGCCGATCGCCGGAGGACTCCAGCAGATCGGTCATCGCCTGGTCCAGGTCCATGACCCTCCTGACCGGTTAGATGCGCCGCGCACGCGATTTGGTTGCACCGTAGGCTGATCCGGTGACGTCGAACGAGATCTCGCGCCTGCTCGCCCATGCGGCCGACGGTGGCCGCATCACGCCGGACGAGGCGCTGCTGTTGTACACCGACGCGCCGCTGCACGCGCTCGGCGGCGCGGCCGACACGGTGCGCCGCCGCCGGTACCCGGACAACGTCGCGACCTACATCATCGACCGCAACATCAACTACACCAACGTCTGCCTGACCGCCTGCAAGTTCTGCGCGTTCTACCGCGCTCCGGGGCACGAGGAGGGCTGGACGCACGACCTCGAGGAGATCCTGCGGCGCTGCGGCGAGGCCGTCGATCTCGGCGCGACCCAGATCATGCTGCAGGGCGGGCACTCACCCGAGCTCGGCATCGACTGGTACGAGCAGACGTTCAGCGCGATCAAGTCGACCTACCCGCAGCTCGTCCTGCACTCGCTCGGGGCGTCCGAGGTCGTCCACATCGGCCGCACGTCCGAGCTGGATCACGCCACGGTCATCCGCCGGCTGAAGGCGGCCGGGCTGGACTCGTTCGCCGGCGCCGGGGCCGAGATCCTGGTCGCGCGCCCCCGCACCGCGATCGCGCCGCTCAAGGAGTCGGGCGAGACCTGGCTGTCGGTGATGGAGACGGCGCACGGACTGGGCCTGGAGTCGACCGCGACGTTCATGATGGGCACCGGCGAGACCAACGCCGAGCGCATCGAGCACCTGCGGATGATCCGCGACGTCCAGGACCGCACCGGCGGCTTTCGCAGCTTCATCCCGTGGACGTACCAGGCCGAGAACAACCACCTCAAGGGCCGCACGCAGGCGACGAGCCTGGAGTACCTGCGCATGGTGGCCGTCGCTCGGCTGTTCTTCGACAACGTCAACCACCTGCAGGGCTCATGGCTCACCACCGGCAAGGACATCGGCCAGCTGACACTGCACTTCGGGGCCGACGACCTCGGCTCGGTGATGCTCGAGGAGAACGTGGTCTCGTCCGCGGGTGCCCGGCACCGGTCCAACCGGACCGAGCTGATCGATCTGATCCGCAGTGCCGGCCGAATCCCCGCCCAGCGCGACACTCTCTACCACCACATCGACGTGCACCGCGACCCGGCCGCCGACCCGGTCGATGACCGCGTCCATTCGCACTTCAGCTCCACCGCGATCACGCTGCTGCCCGTGTCCGCGGCCAGCTGAGCCCAGCCCACCGCCACGGCGGTTCGCGGCCCCGATCCCGATACCCTCGCTGACGTGTCGATCGAGCTGGCCATCGGACTCGGCGTCGCGTCGGCGATCGTCTACGGCACGTCGATCGTCGTCCAGCACCAGGTCGTCCACCAGCCCGGCGGTGACGAGGATCCGGCCGGTCTGCTGCAAACGGTGCGTGATCCGCGGTGGCTGCTGGCGATCGGCGGCGACTTCATCGGCTTCGTGCTGCAGATCGGAGCGCTGAGCGCGGGTTCGGTGGTGCTCATCCAGCCGCTGGTCGTCCTGATGCTCCCGGTGGCGATGATCGCCGGGCCGCTGCTGGGCGGCCCCAGGCCGCGTCCGGGCGACTACCTCGGTGCGCTCGCCGTCGTCGGCGGGCTGGCGGTCTTCCTCAGCCTGATCGGCGTTCCTGGCGCGAGTCACGCCCCGCATCCGCGCCGCATGATCCTCGCCATCGCGCTCGCCCTCATCCTGGGCACCGTCGCCTGCCTGGCCGTGACCGGGCGTCGCGCCGTGATTCGGGGAGCGATGTACGGCGTGGTGGCCGGCGTGTACTTCGGGACGCTGGGCGTGCTCGTCGATGCGGCCTCCGATCGCTATTCGGTCGGCGGGATCCACGAGCTCGTCGCGTCCCTGCGCGGCCTGGTACCGCTGATCGGGATCGTGCTGCTCGGGCTGGGCGGGATCGTCCTGACCCAGGTCTCCTTTCAGGTCGGTGCACTCGGGGCGACACTGCCGGCCAACCTCTCCGCCGATCCGCTGGCCGGCGTGGTGCTGGGCTCGATCCTGCTGCGCGAGCACATCCCGGTCGGGCCGTGGCACCTGGTCGGCTACGGGCTCTGCCTCGCGGCGGTGATCGCCGGTGCCGTGCGCCTCGCCGCTCCGCACGCCGCGGTCGATCCGGTCCACTGATCGACGCTCGGACCGTGCGGCGTCCGATCCCGGACCCGGGCGGCACCTAGAATCGGCGACAGCACCACCGTCCGCAACCGGCGGACACCCCCTCGCCATCGCCCGTTCGGGTTCGAGCCGGCGAACGGGAGCCACGCGAGCGCCACGGAGCAGTCTTGAGCAGAGCCACCCTGGACAAGCAACCACGTGACGTGGCGGCCATGTTCGAC
>JBDTGE010000121.1:0-7645 GCA_039937575.1 Jatrophihabitantaceae bacterium | reverse complement strand
GTTGTCGACGTCGGTGCCGCCGTCCATCTCGATGACCTGGGCCGGGCTCGGCGCTTTGGCCGCCTTCAAGCAGGTGATCAGACCCTGGCCCTGCAGTTCGCCGATCTTCTCGTTGTCGAACGAGACGTAGTAGTCGGCGCTGCCGCCGAGGTTGACGCGGTCGTAGTCGATGACCTTGACGCCGGCGGTCTTGGCCTGGGCCTCGACTGCGCCACCGGACGTCGGGTCGATCGAGTCGATGATCAGGACCTTGATGTTTTCGCCGATCATGCTCTGGGCGATCGAGGCGAACTTGGTGGTGCTGCCGCCGGCGTTCTGGATGTCGGCCTTGATGCCGGCGGCGGCGAACGCCGCGGTCAGCAAGGGCTTGTCGAACTCGGTGTACCGGGTGGAGGACGTCGTGTCGGGGAGGATCACGCCGACCTCGACCTTGCCCGAGCTGGAGCTCGAGCTGGTGTTGCTCGAGCTGTTGCCGCCGGAGTTCGTAGGGGTGTTGCTGGACGTCGTCTTGCTGCCGGAACTGCTGCAGCCGCTGATCACCACGGCTGCGGCGGCCCCGACGGCCACCAAAGTAATCGCGCTCTTGCGCATGGGCGGTCACGCCTTTCCCGACTGGGGCGGGGTCACGAGCATTTTGTTCGACCCGACCCGCTGAATGTTGTGTGCGCGAACTTATCCCACGGACGGCCGCTGGAAACGTCATCGAAACCAAGTCGTTACCTACAACGGCGCGCAAACGTTACGCAAACGACAAGGAACGACAGCGGCGGCCGACCCCGTAGCCGAGGGGCGGGCCGCCGCTGTCGCGGTGCAAGCGTTACCGGTCAGAGCAGCGAGCGCAGGACGAACTGCATGATGCCGCCGTGCCGGTAGTAGTCCGCCTCGCCGGGTGTGTCGATCCGGACGACGGCGTCGAACTCCACGTCGCCGGCCCGCACATGGACGGTGCGCGGCGTGCCGCCTTCGTTGAGTGCCTGGACGCCGGTGATGTCGAACGTCTCCTCGCCGGTCAGGCCGAGCGACGCCGCACTCTCGCCGGCCGGGTACTGCAGCGGCAGCACACCCATGCCGATCAAGTTCGAGCGGTGGATGCGCTCGTAGGACTCGGCAATCACCGCACGCGCGCCGAGCAGCGCGGTGCCCTTCGCCGCCCAGTCACGCGATGAGCCGGAGCCGTACTCCTTGCCGGCCAGGATGACGAGCGGTGTGCCCGCGTCGCCGTAGTTCACCGAGGCGTCGTAGATCGTCGTGACCGGGCCGCCGTCCTGCGTGAAGTCGCGGGTGAAGCCGCCCTCGGTACCGGGAGCAAGCTGGTTGCGCAGCCGGATGTTCGCGAACGTCCCGCGAATCATCACCTCGTGGTTGCCGCGGCGCGAACCGTAGGAGTTGAAGTCCTTGCGGTCGATCCCGTGCTCGGACAGGTACTTGCCGGCTGGTGAGTCGAGCTTGATCGAGCTGGCCGGGCTGAGGTGGTCGGTGGTGACCGAGTCGCCGAGCAGGGCCAACACGCGGGCGCCCCCGATGTCGGTAACCGGCGACGGCTCGCGCTGCATGCCCTCGAAGTACGGAGGCTTGCGGACGTAGGTCGACTCGCTGTCCCACTCGAAGGTGTTGCCCTCGGGCGTGGGCAGCGCGCGCCACCGCTCGTCACCGGTGAACACGTCGGCGTAGTCGTCGGTGTACATCTCGCTGGCGATGGCCGAGTCGATCGTCTCCTGGATCTCCTGCGCCGAGGGCCAGATGTCGTGCAGGTACACCGGGTTGCCGTCGGGGTCGGTGCCCAGTGGGTCGTTGAGCAGGTCGACGTCCATGGAGCCGGCGAGGGCGTAGGCGACGACGAGCGGCGGCGACGCGAGGTAGTTCATCTTCACGTCGGGGTTGATGCGGCCCTCGAAGTTCCGGTTGCCCGACAGCACCGCCGTCGCGGCCAGGTCGGCGGAGTTCACCGCGGCCGACACCTGCTCGATGATCGGTCCGGAGTTGCCGATGCACGTGGTGCAGCCGTAGCCGACCAGGTTGAAACCGAGCTTCTCCAGGTACGGAGTCAGGCCGGACCGGTCGTAGTAGTCGGTGACCACCTTGGAGCCGGGCGCGAGGGACGTCTTGACCCAGGGCTTGCGGGAAAGGCCTTTCTCCACCGCCTTCTTGGCCAGCAGCGCCGCGCCAACCATGACCGACGGGTTGGACGTGTTGGTGCAGGACGTGATCGCCGCGATGACGACGGCCCCGTGATCGACCACGGCCTCGGACCCGTCCGCGAAGGTGATCGACACCGGGTTCGACTGCCGGCCGTGCGCTCCGTCGGCGGCGGACGGGACAGTGGCCCGCTCGCTGAAGCTCGGCGCATCAGAGGCCGGGAACGACTCGGACTCGGCCTCGTCGTGCGAGTCCTGAACCGAGTCACCCTCGACGTAGTTGCCGAGCGCCTCGCGGAACATCACCTTGGCGTTCTTCAGCGGCACGCGGTCCTGCGGACGCTTCGGCCCGGCGAGCGACGGCTCGATCGTGGACAGGTCCAGTTCGAGCGACTCGGAGAACGCCGGCTCGACGGACGGGTCGTGCCACAGTCCGTTGGTCTTGGCGTAGGCCTCGACCAGCGCGATCTGCTCGTCCCTGCGGCCGGTGAAGCGCAGGTAGCGCAGCGTCTCGTCGTCGATCGGGAACATTGCCGCCGTCGAGCCGTACTCGGGGCTCATGTTGCCGATGGTCGCCCGGTTGGCCAGCGGGACGGCCGAGACACCGGGTCCGTAGAACTCGACGAACTTGCCGACGACGCCGTGCTTGCGCAGCATCTCGGTGATCATGAGGACGAGGTCGGTCGCGGTGGCGCCCTCGGGCATCTCCCCGTTGAGCTTGAAGCCGACGACGCGGGGGATCAGCATGCTGACCGGCTGGCCGAGCATGGCCGCTTCGGCCTCGATGCCGCCGACGCCCCAGCCGAGCACGCCGAGGCCGTTGACCATCGTGGTGTGCGAGTCGGTGCCGACCAGGGTGTCCGGGTAGGCGTAGGTGGTATCGCCGTTGCGTCGTGCGAACACCACGCGGGCCAGGTACTCGATGTTGACCTGATGCACGATCCCCGTGCCCGGCGGGACGACCTTGAACTCGTCGAACGCGGTCTGGCCCCAGCGCAGGAACTGGTAGCGCTCGCGGTTGCGCTCGTACTCGAGTTCGACGTTGCGGCTGAACGCGTCGGGCGTGCCGAAGAGGTCGGCGATGACGGAGTGGTCGATGACCAGCTCGGCCGGCGCCAGCGGGTTGATCTTCCTCGCGTCGCCGCCGAGATCGACCACCGCCTCGCGCATGGTGGCCAGATCGACGACGGCGGGCACGCCGGTGAAGTCCTGCATCACGACTCGGGCCGGCGTGAACTGGATCTCGGTGTCGGGCTCGGCCTCAGGTTGCCAGTCGGCCAGGGCCTGGATCTGGGTGGCCGGGACGTTCTTGCCGTCCTCGGTGCGGAGCAGGTTCTCCAGCAGGACCTTCAGGCTGAAGGGCAGTCGCTCGGTGCCGCCGAGGGCGTCGAGGCGGAAGTAGTCGTAGCTCGTGCTGCCGACCTCGAGCGTGCTGCGCGAACCGAAGCTGTTCTTGCTCTCTCCTGGCACGTCGGGGCTCCCTTGTCCGGTCCTGCTCCGCAAAAGTGTCTTGACGTCAAGATACCACCGTCGCCCGACCTGAGACCGACCGGTTCGCCCGGACGGGTTCACCCCGGCGCCCGGCTAGTCTTACCCGGTGGCGGACGAGGTGAGCGTTGGTGTGCGTACGGCACCAAGCACCCCGGCCGTCCTTCGTTTCGCGGTTGACGGCTACGACTCGGTGATGCGGGTCATCCACGCGATCGGTTGGTGGCGGATCCGGTTCGCCGCCGCCATCGTCTACTTCGCGGTGATCGGCAACGGGCTGGTCGACAGCGGTGTGCCCACCGGGCGCAAGACCCTGACGTACATCATCGTCACCGGGCTGGCGATCACGTGCCTGGGCCGCGGCTGGCGGCGGATGCTGCTGATCGTCGTCGACTGGCTGCCGTTCACCCTCGTGCTGATGACCTATGACCAGTCGCGTGCGATCGCCGACACGCTGGGCATGCCGGTTCACGAGCTCGACGTGGCGCGGGCCGAGCGTTGGCTGTTCGGTGCTCACATCCCGACCGTCTGGCTGCAACAGCACTTCTACGACCCGGCGACCGTCCACTGGTATGACGCGGTGGCGACGGTGATCTACAGCTCGCATTTCATGCTCACGCCGGTACTGGCCGGCATCTTCTGGATCCGGGACCGCAAGCTCTGGCTGCGTTACATCAGCCGGGTGATCGTGTTGTCGTTCGCGGGCCTGGCCACCTATGTGGTGTTCCCGGAGGCGCCGCCGTGGCTCGCGTCCAAGGACGGCTACATCGGCCCGGTGACGCGTCTGTCCGCTCGCGGGTGGGAGTACCTGCACGCCGGCTTCGCCAACCGGCTGATCGAAGCCGGCCAGAGCGGTGGGTCCAACGCCGTCGCTGCGATGCCGTCACTGCACTTCGCGTTCGCCGTCCTGGCCGCGATGTTCGTGGCGGACCGGTTCACTTCGCGGCGGCGGTACCTGTTCGCGCTCTATCCGATCGTGATGGCCTTGACGCTCGTGTACACCGGCGAGCACTACGTCATCGACCTGGTCTTCGGACTTCTCTACGCGGCCGCCGTCCACCTCGGGCTGAACCGCTGGGACCGCTGGTGGGCGGGCCGCACGGAGCATCGATCGGCCGTCCGCTCCGACACCGCCGACGTCCCGGACGAGCAGCTGGAGCCTGTTTCGGTCGAGTGATGTCCGCTTTATCCGTTCTGGTGCTGGTGGTTCTGGAGTGGTCCCTGGCGCATGTGGGATAGAAATGGCACTCTGGTGCACCGAGAACACGTTTTCGGGGGCCGCCAGAAAGAGAGCCGTTGCTGTGCACGTCAGTCGACCGGGGCCCAAGCGCTCCCGCGTGGTTGCCATCCTCGCGTGTCTCGCCACCGTCGCCGCACTGCTCCTGATCCCGTCACCGGGCGCCCAGGCCAGGGCGGCACGCGTCGCCGCGCCCCCGCCGAACCCGAGCGACTCCCAGCTCAGCAACGCCGCGACCCAGAAGTCCAACCTGGCCACCGAGGTGGGGAACCTGAGCGCTCAGGCGGCCACGATGCAGTCGCAGCTGATCCAACTGCACGGCAACGCCGAACTCGCCGAGCAGAAGTACGCGTTCGCCGTCCAGAAGCTGCAGAGCGCGATTGCGACGGCGGTGACTGCGAGCAACAACGCCGCGGTGGCGCGGACGAGCGTTGCCGCAGCCCAGCGTGAGTTCGTCGCCTACGCCCAGGCGTCCTACATGGACGGCCAGGTCGGCGGCACGACCGGCACGCTGCTGTCCGCGGGCGACCCGAACGTACTGCTGCAGCAGGGAGCGCTGCAGCAGTACCAGTCCTCGCACCAGATCAGCGCGATAGGCACGCTGCAGCGCGCGACGGTGGCCCAGTCGAACGCCGATGCGATCGCCCGCAAGGCTGTCAACGCGCGGACCGCCGCCACGAAAGCGGCTTCGGACGCCAAGGCAACCGCGATCGCGCTGCTGGCGCGGACGAAGGTGCAGGCACAGCAGGTCCAGCAGACACTGGACGCCAGCCAGGCTCGCCTCGACGCCGCGCGGGCCACTCTGATGACGCTCACCGGCCAGCGCGCGACGTACGACGCCTACGTCAAGGAGCAGGCCCGGCTGGCCGAGCTCCGGCGCCAGGCCGAGCTCCGGCGCGAGCAGGCAGCTGCTCGGGAGGCCGCCCGACTGGCTGCCCAGGAGCGGGCCCGTCAACGCGCCGCGGCCAACAACGGCGGCGGGAACAACGGCGGCGGGAACAACGGCGGCGGCGGCGGCAGCAGTAACGGCGGTGGGGGCGGATCGTCCGCTCCGTCGGGCGGTGGCTGGACCGCGGCGCGGGGCCAGGACGCGGCAAGCCGCGCCTCCCGCTGGGTCGGACTGCCGTACTGCTGGGACGGTGGCGACTCCTCCGGCCCCACCTATGGCGCCGGCGGGCCGGGCTGCGGGGTCGGCTTCGACTGCTCGGGCTTGACGCTGAACGCGTGGGCACCGTACATCGCCCTCGATCACTACACGGTGACGCAGTACTACAACGCGGGCTCGGTACATCCGACCCCAGGCAACTTCCTGCCCGGTGACCTGCTGTTCTGGGGCACGACTTCGAACATCCACCACGTTGCCATCTACGTAGGCAACGGCGACGTCATCCAGGCGCCCGACTTCGGGATACCTATCGAGGTGACGCCGTGGGACCAGGTGGAGTCGGACTACTTCGGTGCCACCCGGCCGATGACCTGAGGGTTGAGTAGCGTGGTCACATGACCACGCCGGAAACCTCGACCGCGCCGAAGCCGGTGCTGCGCGACGCCTTCGGCCGCGTCGCCACCGATCTGCGGATCTCGCTCACCGATCGCTGTTCGCTGCGCTGCACGTACTGCATGCCGGCCGAAGGGCTGGACTGGCTGAGCAAGACCGATCGGCTGTCCGACGACGAGATCGTGCGGCTGGCGTCGGTCTTCCTCGGTCTCGGCGTCCGGAGCATCCGGCTGACCGGCGGTGAGCCGCTGGTGCACCCGACGCTGGTCAGCATGGTGACGCGCCTGGCCGCGTTGCAGCCGCGTCCGGAGCTCTCGCTGACCACCAACGCGATCAGCCTCACTCGTTGCGCTGTGGCGCTGGTCGACGCCGGGCTGGACCGGATCAACATCTCGTTGGACACCCTGATCCCCGAACGCTTCGCCGCGTTGACCCGGCGGGACCGGCTGCCCGAGGTGCTGGCCGGCATCGCGGCGGCGTCCGAAGCCGGGCTACGCCCTCTCAAGATCAACTCCGTGATGGTGCGGGACGGGAACCTGGACGAGGCGCCCGCCCTGCTGCAGTGGGCGCTGCGCGCGGGCTACGACCTGCGCTTCATCGAGCACATGCCGCTGGACGCCGATCACACCTGGGCGCGCGGCACGATGGTCACGGCCGAGGAGATCCTCGAGTTGCTCGGCCGGGACTACGTCCTCGAGCCGCGCGGTCACAAGGGCCACGCGCCGGCCGAGGACTTCGACGTCGTCGACGGACCCGGGCGCTCGCAGTGGGCATCCTCGCCCGGACGCGTGGGCATCATCGCGTCGGTCACCCGACCGTTCTGCCGCGACTGCGACCGGCTGCGACTGACCACCGACGGGCAGTTACGCACGTGTCTGTTTGCGCGGTCCGAGACCGACCTGCGCGGGCCGCTGCGCGCTGGTGCGTCCGACGAGGAACTCGGCGAGCTGATCCGTGTGGCCGTGGCGGGTAAGCAGGCCGGGCACGGTATCGATGCAGCTGACTTCGTGCAGCCGGCCCGGACGATGTCGGCCATCGGCGGCTAGTTCCGAGCTGACGGCGCCGGCGAAGGTGGGTGCTTCCGGCGGTTTACCCGCTTGATTTTGCTCCTGGGTCGTGTCGCGTTGGTCTTGGGTTGGGTCTAACTGCGCGGCGACGAGGCGGTTGTTAGCTCGGCCGGGTTCGGTTGTCGGGTTGCGGTCTTGGCCTGGTTGATTCGGCCGCACTTTCGTGCCTGATTCGCCTTGTGGATAAAGGGAATCTGGGTTCAAGAACTGTCAGACCCTT
>JBDTGE010000120.1:0-18892 GCA_039937575.1 Jatrophihabitantaceae bacterium | reverse complement strand
CCGCGAACGTTCTCGCGTGCAGGCTGGCGACCGCGACGAGCGGCAGCGCGACCACCGTCACGTTGGACCCGAGGCTCGAAGTGCTCTCCCCGATCCACAACAGCCGAAAGTCGCGGTGCCGCAGCAGCCCGCCGAGTCCCCGCACCCGTGGTTCGGCCGTGCGGGTCGCGCTCACGGCCGGGCCGGTGTTCCTCGCGCGACGAGGAACACGCTGGCCCGCTCCTGCCCGTCATCGGGCCGGTCATCGGCCCAACGACGCAGCACCTCGCGGATCTCGGCCCCGCACTGCGCCAGCTCGCCCGGCGTGAGGCGGGCCCAGGTGTCGGTGGAGAACGGGCCCTCACCCCACGACGCCCGCTCCTCGGTGCCGACCTCGAGCCAGGCCCGGGCGTGCCGTTCGTGCCGGTCCAGGTTGATCGACGACGCGGTCAGGGCGAGCGCCTCGGACGCCGCGTCGTCGGCGAAGTCCTTGCTCGACCAGGCGATCGCGGTCGCGGGCCGGGTCCACCAGCGCTCGCGCCGGTCCCGGGCCAGCTCCGGCGCCTCGACGATGAGCTCGCACTTGGCCAGTACGTGCAGGTGGTGGCTGATGTTGCCCACGGCCTGTCCGGTGCGCTCGGCCAGCATGCTCGCGGTCGCGGGGCCGTCGACGCTGAACAGTTCGAGCAACCGGGTCCGCAGCGGGTGGGCCAGCGCGGAGAGCACGCGCGCGTCGGTGATCTGTCGGGTCGCTCGTTCGGTCATGATCTCGACCGTATATGCACAAGACTTCTTGTGCAATTGCTCTTGTGTATCTCGTGACCCGGAATGTTCTGCGGCGGCGCCCGCGTTGTGCCCACGACCGGATCCTCAGGCGAAGGACGACGACTGATGTTGACGATGTACACGACCACCTGGTGCGGGTTCTGCGCGCGGCTGAAAGATCAGCTGCAGCGCGAGGGCATCGAGTACGCCGAGGTCAACATCGAGGCCGACGAAAGCGCGGCCGACCTGGTCATGAGCGTCAACGGCGGCAACCGCACCGTCCCCACCGTCGTGTTCGCCGACGGGACCGCGCTGACCAACCCCAGCGTAGGGCAGGTCAAGGCTCAGCTCGCCGCTTGAGGTCCTTCCGCCCGATCTCGGACGCGGCCCTGCTCGCCCTGCTGGGTGAGCGGGTCCAGTGCTGGCCGGGAGTCGTGCGAGTCGCGATCGACGGCCCGGCGTGTGCATCGCCGCAGTCGCTCGCCGAGTCTCTCGTCGAACCGCTACGCGCGTCAGGACGGCCGGTCCATCTCGTCCGGGCCGAGTCGTTCTGGCACGACGCGTCGCTGCGCCTGGAGCACGGCCGCCAGGACGCGGAGTCCTACCTGAGCTGGCTGGACGCGCCCGCGCTGCGCCGCGAGGTGCTCGACGCGGTTGTCGAGAGCGGGACCTACCTGCCGTCGCTGCGCGATCCGGCGACCAACCGGACCACCCGTGAACCGGTCCGCCGGGCCGAACCCGATGCCGTCGTGATCGTCAGCGGCGACCTGCTCCTCGGCCTTGGCCTGCCGTTCGAGCTGACCGTGCATCTCGCCATGTCCCCGGCCGCGCGCGCCCGGCATACACCGGCCGACCAGGCCTGGACGCTGCCGGCCTTGGAGCGGTACGAGGCCGAGGTCCGCCCCGAGGAGCAGGCCGACGTCGTCGTTCGGCTCAACGATCCGCGGCATCCGGCGGTCGCGCTCAACTGATCCGGTCGGTGCGCTGGGGTGTCGGGGCTGCTTGACGCGATCTTGTTGCGAGGTGGTAGTCCGGGCAGCGGAGGTGCAACAAGATCACCGACCGCTATTGACTTCGCCTGCACTAAGGTTCCGGACCCTCTAAAACAAGATCCACCGGACACTCACGAGCGAAACTAATTAGACGAGATAACGGTTCGCAGGCCGAACCATTTGCTACGGTGATCACATGCCACGTACCAGTCGCGGCGCAGCCCAGGTCGACGCCGTCCGGGCCCTGGCCCGGCTGGCCGGGCTGGCCCGGCTGGCCCGGCTGGTCGAGGTGCTAGCCACGTCCTGACGCTGCTACGGCGAGGCAGCTTCCCGAACACAATCCTGACATTCTGGTGGCGAAGCGCGAACCTGCCCGGTGCAGGGTGGGTCCATGACCGAACCACTGCCGAGCGTTTCGCCACCACCTATCGAGCATCCGACGCCGTCTTGGACGCGGCGCCATCGCACCCCGCTGATCGTCGGAGTCGGCGCGGTCGTGGCGATCGGCGTGGGCGTCGGCATCGGCGCGGCCGCGGCCGCCAACCAGCCGACCACCGGGAACCCACAGTCGCTCACGTCGCCGGCCGCCCCGGCATCGACGCCGTTGACCGGGTCCGCGTCGCCGAAGTCCAAAGGCCATCACGGGACCCGCGGGACGATCGTGAGCGAGTCGGGCACCCGGTGGACGGTGCACACGATGTCCGGTCGCACCCTCACGGTCACGATCACACCCCAGACGAAGTTCGGCACGAAGAAGGCACCGGCCACCGCGACGCAGTTCACCCCGGGCAAGAGCGTCGTCATCGCGGGCACGGTCAGCAACGACGCCGTCACCGCGACCAGGATCGCCGCGCCCGCTCACGCCCCGGCGCATCCCACGCCCAGCATCTCAGCGCCGACGTCATAGGCAGGTGAGGTCATGGGTGCACAGTCTGCGCAGTGGATCGCCACGGCACGCCTGGTACGGCGGACGGGCTTCGGCGCCACCGGCACGGCCGTCGATGCCGCGCTGAAGATGGGCAGCGCGGCGTACGTGCGGATGATCCTGGCCGCCGATCCGGCCGCGGACGCGGGGGCCAAGGCCAGCCCGGCGCCGTCCTTCGCGACGATCGCTCCCCTGGCCAAAGGGGCGTCGCGGGCGGACAGGCACAAGCACCAGGAGCAGATCCGCGCCCAGGTGACCGCGCTGGCGTCGTGGTGGGTGCGTCGCATGGTGGAGGTACAGCAGCCCTTCGGGGAGAAGCTGACCTTCTGCTGGCACGATCACTTCGCCACGGCCGCTACCAAGGTGCGCGACGCCGGCTGGCTGCTCGATCAGAACGAGAGCCTGCGCCGGCTGGGACGCGGCAACTTCCGCACGCTGGCGTTGACGATGCTCACCGACGCCGCGATGCTGCGCTGGCTGGACGGCGAGAAGAACACGGCGAAGGCCCCGAACGAGAACCTGGCTCGCGAGTTCATGGAGCTGTTCGCACTGGGCCACGGCGACGGCTACACCGAGACCGACGTCCGCGAGGGCGCGCGGGCACTCACCGGATGGAAGATCCGCCCCGACGGCACGACGTATCTGAACGCAGCGCAGCACGACAACACCACCAAGACATTCCTCGGCGTCACGGGCAACCTCGACGTCACCGGGTACTGCGACGCGGTGCTCGCCCGGCCGGCGTCTGCCCGCTACGTCGCGACGCGATGGTGGGGCCGGCTGGTGTCCGACACTCCGCCTTCGGCTGCAGCGGTCACGGCGGTCGCCGACTCCTACGGTGTCCAGTGCGATCTGTCCAAGATGTTCTCGACGATGCTCACTCGACCGGAGTTCTCCGCGGCCGAAGGCACCTTGGTCCTCGACCCGGTCGAGTGGTTGATCGGGGCCGTCCGCACGTTGCGCGTTCCCGTCCGCGACGACACGGCGGCGAAGAAACTGCTCGGCGTGCTTCGGATGCTGGGGCAGATCCCGTTCTACCCGCCGAACGTCAGCGGCTGGCCGTCCGGGCAGGCATGGCTGTCGACGGCCGCGGCTGACGCCAGGATGCAGGCCGCCCTGGCGCTGGCCAGAGCCGGCGATCTGTCCGCAGTGTCGAAGGCCTCGACCGCACATCGGCTCGACGCGCTGGGCTACCTGCTCGGCGTCGGCAGCTGGTCGGCTCGCACCACCGCCGTGTTGCACGGCGCGATCGGCGATCCGCAGCACCTGGTCGCCATCGCACTGAACACCCCCGAATATCTCGTCCACTGATCCGAAGTCCACTAGATCCGAAGTCCACTATTCGCTAGGAGAACCGATCATGGACACGATGACCAGGCGCACGTTCCTGATCGCCTCCGGAGCGACCGGCGCGACCGCGCTCGCCGCCGGGTCCGCGGCCGTGACCTGGAGCCAGCTGCGTTCGCGCGCGCAGTCAGATCCCCTGCCGGCGAACGCGAAAGTGCTGGTGATCATCACGCTGTACGGCGGCAACGACGGGCTGAACACCGTGATCCCGTACGCCGATCCCGCCTACCACAGCGCGCGGCCGGAGCTTGCCTACTCACCATCGGAGGTGCTGCACCTCGACGACAGCCTCGGGCTCAACCCGGGCATGAAGGGCCTCGCCGGGCTGTGGCAGAACAAGCAACTGGGGATCATCCGCGGCGTCGACTACCCGAATCCGGACTTCAGCCACTTCCGCTCGATGGACATCTGGCAGACCGCGTCGCCCGACGAGCCGGTCAACACCGGCTGGGTCGGCAGGTGGCTGGACGCCACGGGCGATGACCCCATCCGCGCCGTCAACGTGGGCTCGGTGCTGCCCCCGCTGGCAGTCGGCGCGAAGTGCACCGCCGCCGCACTGCCTCTCGGCAAGAGCCGCCCGCTGCCGGCCGACCTCGCCACTGCGTTCACCGGGCTCGGCCGGACCGATCGGGCCGACACGCCCGTCGACGGCATGCTCACGTCGTCCTACCGCGCCGAACGCACGGTCGCGAGCACGTTCGGCAAGCTACTCGACCCCAACTCCGCCGACCCCGGAACAGACTCCGAATCACCCGCCGGTTCCGGTGGCGGCGCGTCCGGTCTCAAGCAACAGCTCGACGTCGTCAGCCGCTGCGTCAAGGCCGGCGTGCCCACGACGGTCTACTCCGTGGACCTCGGCGGCTTCGACACCCACGCCGACGAGAAGGGCACGCAGCAGGCGCAACTCGGCATCCTCGACGCGGCCCTCACCGGCTTCCTCGACGACATGAACGCCGACCCACGCGGACGCGGAGTCGTCGTCCTCGTGTACTCCGAGTTCGGCCGCCGCGTCGCCGCGAACGCCTCGCAGGGCACCGACCACGGCTCGGCAGGACCGGTGTTCGTCGCCGGTGCCCCGGTGCGCGGCGGCTTCTACGGCGAGCAGCCCAGCCTCACCGACCTCGTCGACGGCAACCTCAAGTCCAACGTCGACTTCCGCACGATCTACGGCGAGCTGCTGCACCGGGTGCTCGGCGCCGACCCCACCCGCGTGCTCGGGACCAGCCGTCCGGAACTCGGCTTCCTCGCGACCTGACCCGGTGAGGCTTCTCATGCGCGCACACGCTCACACGCCACTACGGCGATGGCCGACCTGCGTAGCCGCCGTCGTCGTGCTGCTGGCCGCGGCGTGCACCGGCTCGGGGTCGCACAAGGCGACACCATCGACGCGAGCAAGCTCGCCGGCCGGTCCGACGACGGGCGGTATCCACACGATCAAGCACGTCATCGTGATCATGCAGGAGAACCGGTCGTTCGACAGCTACTTCGGGACCTTCCCCGGTGCTGACGGTATTGCGATGTCCGACGGCCGGCCAACCGTGTGCATACCCACCGTCCCCGGCCAGCCGTGCGCGCGAGCCTACCTCGATCACGCCGACGTCAACGGCGGCGGGCCGCACGGGCAGTCCAACGCCAGCGCGGACATCGACGGCGGCAAGATGGACGGCTTCGTCGGACAGGCGGCCCAGGCCAAGAAGGGCTGCAAGGGACCCGACCAATCCGGCGTGCGCCAACTCCAAGACACCGGACGTCATGGGGTATCACACGCAGAGCGACATCCCGAACTACTGGTCCTACGCATCCAACTACGTGCTGCAGGACCACATGTTCGAGCCGAACGCCTCCTGGAGCCTGCCGGCGCACCTGTTCATGGTCTCGGAGTGGTCGGCCCACTGCACGCAGCACGACAACCCGTCCAGCTGCAAGAACGCCCTGCAGAACCCGGGCACTCCTCCCGGCTTCGGCAAGAAGAAGAAGCAGAACAAGAACGCGACGCCGCCCATCTACGCCTGGACCGACCTGACCTACTTGCTGCACAAGGACAACGTGTCGTGGGGCTACTACGTCGTGGCCGGCACCGAGCCGACTGCGAGAACGACTCGGCGCTGTCCTGCGCGCCGGTCAAGCAGAACGCGAAGACCGCCCGGACTGGGACTCCACCGCGATCTTCCTCGCCTGGGACGACTGGGGCGGCTTCTACGACCACGTCGCACCGCCGAGCGTCGACGCCAACGGCTACGGGCTGCGCGTGCCCGGCATCGTCATCAGCCCGTACGCGAAGAAGGGTTACGTCGACCACCAGACCCTGTCCTTCGACGCCTACGACAGGTTCATCGAGGACGACTTCCTCAACGGGCAGCGCCTGGACCCCGCCACCGACGGCCGGCCCGACCCGCGGCCGGACGTGCGGGAGAACGCCAAGGTCCTCGGCGACCTGAGCGCCGACTTCGACTTCACCCAGCCACCCCGGCCACCGACCCCGCTGCCCGTCCACCCGAAGACGACGCTCACCGGCACCCCCTCCAGCGCGCGACTCACGCCCGCCCAGAAAGCTGGCGACACCGACGGATAGCAGCGGCACCCAATGCAAACCGTAGCCAGGGTGCCGCAACCCGAGCCAGCCGGTTTGCATCCGCAGCCCTCGCTACTGCGCTGTGCTAGCCGCGGGAACGAATGCAAACGCCGCATCCGGTGCGAGGCCGCTAGTCGCGAAACGTCCGCATCGCGCTGACGAGAACCGGCAAGCCGAGCAGCCGGTAGACGCTGTTCACCCGTCCCAGCAGCTCGCTGGGCACCATGCGCTGACGCCGGGTGACGGTGACGATGTTCCATAGCGTCGAGGAGAACCCGTTGACGGCCATCAGCGCGGCAAGGACGACCGCGTCGGGCGCCAGGCCGATGCCGAGGTAGACGACGACGGTCGTCCCGAGCGATGCGACGAGCGACGCAAGCTCGCCGACGCGCGCGATGACCCGCGCGTTGAGCAGGCCACCGAGCACGCTGCCGATCGCCGCTCCCGCGAGCAGGAGCCCGTGGCCCCGCGGCGTCAGATGCAGGGTCCGCGTCGCAAGCAGTACGAGGGTCGAGGTTCCCATCGCGTTGCAGAAGTTGTTCACTCCGAGCAGCACCGCGATCGTGCGCAGCAGCCGATGACTCGTCAGCCAGCGCAGACCCTCCACGATCGCGGCCCGCATCGGCGGATGGTCGACTATCGGTCGGCGCGAGCGCGGCAAGGTTGCGAACAGCGCGGCCGAGAGGGCGAACGAGCCGGCGTCCAGTCCGAACGGCACGGCCACCGCGATCGAGAACAGCAGCGAGCCGAGCGGCGGGCCGAGGAACAGCTGGCCGATCGTCGAGATGGTGTACTGGTTGCCGTTCGCCTTGTGCAGCAAGGGTTTGGGCACGATCTCCGGCAGCACGGCTTGGGACGCGTTGCCGAAGACGACCTCGCACGCGCCGAGCACGAAGGCCAGGACGGCCAGATCGGCGATGCCGACCCGGTGCAGCGCGGCCAGTACCGCGATGATCGCGACCACCACCGCCTGGATCACCTGCGAGCGCCCCATGAGCATTACTCGATCGCGCCGGTCGACTATCGCCCCGACCGGCAGCGAGAACAGCAGCCAGGGCAGGTACGTCGCGGCCGAGACGATCGAGACCAGCCGGGGATCGTGGGTGATGGTGACGGCCAGCAGCGGGACGGCGACCGCGAACGCACCGTCCCCGACGTTGTCGATGGCCCCGGCCCACCACAGCCGCCAGTACGCTGGCGTGGGTCGGGTGTCGATCGAATGCGTCGTGCTCATGCGGCTGAGCCTGGTGGCCGTGGGCCCGCCGTTCCACTGTTTAGGTATCTGCTACATCATGGGCTGGTGCCGATCACCGTCGAACTTGGCGTGAGCGAGCTCGCCACGACCCGTTTCGCCCTGTCCCCGCTGAGCGAGACCGTGGCCGCGCTGCGCCTGCTGGAGGACGCCGACCGGCACGCGCCGAACCTGGCCTGGGTGCGGTGGGCCCACGACGAGTTGGCCGAACGGCCGCTGCAGTTGCCGCGCGCCTGGCCGCTGATCACCGGCAACCGCGGCGTGGTGCCGGAGTTTCTGGTACCCGCGCCGGCAAACGCCAGCACGACGATCGATGATCAGCTGGCCGCGATGCGGGCGCACGTCGGCGCGCGACGTCCGGGCCAGCCTGGGGCGAGTGTTCGCCGACCTGCACAGCGACCTCGACAGGCAGGACGGTCGGCTCAGCCTGCGCACCCACCGCAGTCGCCACCCGGTCAGCGTCGAGCCGCGCGGCCTGGTGCTCATCCCTTCGGTGCTCCGCTGGCCCTACGTCGGGATCAAGCTCAGCACCACGACCGCGACGACGCTGGCCTACCCGGCGCGCGGCATCGGCTGCTGTGGTCGGCCGGAACCCGCGCACCGACCGGTGGCGCCGTCCGCCTGATCGGGCGCGTGCGCGCAGAACTGCTGGAGGCGCTTGCGGTCCCCGGCCACGACGACCGATCTGGCCCGCGCGCTCGCCGTCACCCCGAGCGCGGTCTCCCAGCACCTGCGGGTCCTGCGCGAGAGCGGCCTGGTGCGCCGCGAGCGGGCCGGGCGGACCGTGCTGTACGCGAGCACGGAGCTCGGTATCGCACTGCTCGGCGGTACTGCTTAGACGAGATAACGGTTCGCAGGCCGAACCATTTGCTACGGTGATCACATGCCACGTACCAGTCGCTCCGCAGCCCAGGTCGACGCCGTCCGGGCGCTGGCCCGGCTGGCCCGGCTGGTCGAGCGCAACACCGGAGACATGAGCCTGGCCCACTACCGAGTGCTGTCCGCCGTCGCCGACGGCAACGATCGCGCGTCCCGGATGGCCGCCCGACTGGTGCTCGGCAAGCCGACGATCAGTGCGGCCGTCGACGCGCTGTGCCAGCGCGGTCGGCTGACCCGCGAGAGCGTCGAGGGTGACCAGCGAGCCACGGCGCTGCGCATCACCCCGGCTGGGACGGCGGCCCTGGCCGCCGTCGAGGAGTCGATCGTCAGCCGCTTCGCCCCAGCGCTGGCCCGGACGCCGGACCCGGCGCAGGTCATCGAGTCACTGCGCTGGCTCGGAGTCGCGCTCGACGAGCTGGCCGAGGAACGGCTGGCGACCGGGAGCGTGAGGCAACGGTGACGCCGGGACAACCGGGCTGGGTCCGGCGGCTGCGGGGTTACTTGCTGCGCCATCGCCGCAACGTCTACCTGGCCCTGGGCGCGGCGGTCCTCGGCAGCGCCTGCCAGACCGTCGTCCCGCTGATCGCCCGGCAGATCGTGGACAAGGTGATCGTCGAGCACACCTCGGCACTCTGGCCCTGGTTGGTGCTGCTGATCCTGATCGCGGTCGCCGCGTTCGGCTTCGCTTACGTGCGCCGGTACCGCGGCGGCCAGCTCGCGCTCGCGGTCCAGTACGACCTGCGCAACGACATGCACGACCACCTGCAGATCATGGACCAGGACAACCTGAGCCGGATGTCGACCGGGCAGCTGGTGTCACGCGCGAACTCCGACTCCACGCTCGTCCAGGGGCTGCTCGGGTTCCTGCCGATCATGAGCGGCAACCTGCTGATGATGGTGCTGTCGCTCGTGGTGATGATCTTCCTGTCACCGCTGCTCGCCGTGGTCAGCGTGGTCGTGCTGCCGGCCCTGTTCGTCGTCTCGTACCGCATGCGGGTAAGGGTCTTCCCCGCGTCGTGGGACGGCCAGCAGCGCGAGGGTGACATCGCGCAGATCGTCGACGAAGCGGTCAGCGGAGTGCGCGTCGTAAAGGCGTTCGGGCAGGAGCAGCGGGAGCTCGACCGGATGGTCGGCGCCGCGTCCGTGCTCTACGGCTCGCGGATGCGCGCCGTGCGCCTGCAGGCGCGCTACCAGCCCCTGCTCGAGACGATTCCGTCCTTGGCCCAGGTGGCGATCCTCGCGTTCGGCGGCTGGATGGCCCTGCACCACGAGATCACGATCGGCACGTTCCTCGCGTTCTCCACCTACGTCGCGCAGTTCGTCGCGCCGGCTCGCCAGCTCGCCGGCTTGCTCACTGTCGGCCAGCAGGCGCGGGCCGGCGTCGAGCGGATCTTCCAGCTGCTCGACCTCCCGACGGCCATCGCCGATGCACCGGACGCGCTCGAACTGCCTGTTCTGCAAGGGGAAATCACCTTTCGGGACGTGCACTTCGGCTACGGCGACGCCCCCGTCCTGCGCGGTATCGACCTGCACGTCGCCCCTGGCGAGCGGGTCGCCATCGTCGGTCCGAGCGGCAGCGGCAAGTCGACGATCACCTCACTCGTCTCTCGGTTCCACGACCCGGACCAGGGTTCGGTCCTGATCGACGGCCACGACGTCCGGACGGTCACGCTGCACTCGCTGCGCCGGCAGATCGGCGTCGCGTTCGAGGACAGCTTCCTGTTCTCGGACACGGTGCGCGCCAACATCGCCTACGGACGGCCGGATGCGACCGACGAGGAAGTCGAGGCGGCCGCGCAAGCAGCGCAGGCCGACGGGTTCATCCGCGAGCTGCCGCGGGGCTATGCGACCACGGTCGGCGAACGAGGGCTGACCCTGTCCGGTGGCCAGCGGCAGCGGCTGGCGTTGGCGCGCGCGATCCTGGGCGACCCGCGCATCCTGGTCCTGGACGACGCCACGAGCGCGGTCGACGCCCGCACCGAGGAGGCGATCCACGACGCGCTGCGCGGCGTGCTGGCCAACCGGACCACGCTGCTGATCGCGCACCGCGTGTCGACGCTGCACCTGGCCGACCGCATCGTCGTGCTCGACGACGGTCAGGTCGTGGCGCAGGGCACGCACGACGAGCTGCTGACCGAAAGCGCGAACTACCGAGCACTGCTGTCCGGGCTGGAGGACGAGGTCCGTGCGCAGGTGGGCGATCGCATCGAGGCGTTGGCCACGCTGACCGCCGACGGCACGGTCACCTCCTCGGCCTGGACCCGCTCCGGTGGCGGCGGATCAGATGGTCGCAAACACAGCGTCGGTGCGCCCAGCCTCGGCCCGGGCCTGGGCGGCAGCGCCGGTGGCGCGGGCGGCTGGCGGCTGAACCTGGCGCCGACACCCGAGCTGCTGGCCCGCGTCGCCGCATTACGCCCGGTGCGCGACTTCCCGACGATCGACCTCGCCCGCGAGTCCCGCCCGGACAGCAAGTTCACGCTGCGGCGGGTGCTCGGCGAGTTCCGGCGCCCGCTGCTGATCGGCCTGGTCCTCGTCGTACTCGACTCCATCGCCGGGCTGCTCGGGCCGATCCTGGTCAAGACCGGAATCGACAGCGGAGTCGCGCACGGATCGACGTCGGTGCTGTTCGTGGCGTCCGCGGCGTTCCTCGTGATCACGCTGGCCGACCTGGTCAACCAGATCGCCGAGACGTTCGTGACCGGCGGCGCGGCGGAGCGGATCATGCTCTCGTTGCGAATCCGGATCTGGTCCCAGCTGCAGCGGCTCTCACTGGACTACTACGAGCGCGAGATGGCCGGCCGGGTGATGACCCGCATGACGACCGACGTCGACCAGTTCGAGTCGCTGATCGAGAACGGCCTGCTGTCGGCGCTGGTCTCGTTCGTGACCTTCGTCGGGGTCGGTATCTCGCTCGTCGTCGTCAACGTCGAACTCGGGCTGTGGACGCTCACCGTCGCGATACCGCTGACCGTCGCCACCGTGTGGTTCCGGCGGCGGGCGGCCCGGCTGTACGACATGTCCCGCGAGCGCATCGCGATCGTGAACGCCGACTTCCAGGAGAGCCTGTCGGGCGTGCGCGAGTCGCAGGCGTTCGTGCACGAGGCGGCGACGATCGAGCACTTCCACCACCTGGGCCGGCGCTATCTGCGGTCGCGGGTGGCGGCCCAGCGCCTGGTCGCGACGTACTTCCCGTTCGTGCAGTTCCTGTCGTCGGTGGCCGACGCGATCGTCCTGGGTGTCGGGGCGCGCCTGATCGCGTCCGGTGACATGACGCCGGGAACACTGATCGCGTTCATCCTCTACATCGACATGTTCTTCTCACCCATCCAGCAGCTCTCGCAGGTGTTCGACTCCTGGCAGCAGACGCGCGTGTCGGTGAACCGGGTCGCCGAGCTGATGGCACTGCACACGCTGACGCCCACTGCCGCTGACCCGACACCGGTCGGGCAGCTGCGCGGCGAGATCGTGCTCGAGGACATGCACTTCAGCTACCCGGCCGTACCCGCTCGGCCCGGCGTGCCGGTGCACGGGCCGGCCGATGCCCGGCTGCCCGGCCGGCTCGACTCGCTACCCGGCAAGGCCCCCGAGGCGCTCCGCGGCATCGATCTATGCGTCGCCGCCGGGGAGACGGTGGCCCTCGTCGGCGAGACCGGCGCCGGCAAGTCGACGGTCATGAAGCTGGTGGCCCGCTTCTACGACCCGGACTCGGGTGCGGTGCGTGTCGACGGTCACGACCTGCGGACGCTCGAGCTGGCCGAGTTCCGGCGCCAGCTCGGCTACGTGCCGCAGGAGGCGTTCCTGTTCACCGGGTCGGTCCGCGACAACATCGCGTACGGACGACCGGACGCGGCCGACGCCGACGTCGAGGCGGCCGCCCGGGCCGTCGGTGCGCACGACTTCATCGCCGCGCTGCCGGACGGATACCTGCACGAGCTGTCCGAGCGCGGCAAGTCGCTCTCGTCCGGGCAGCGACAGCTGATCGCGCTGGCACGGGCCGAGCTCGTCGACCCGGCGATCCTGCTGCTGGACGAGGCGACGTCCAACCTCGACCTGGTCACCGAGGCGCGCGTGGCGGCGGCGATGCAGCGCGTGTCCAGCGCGCGAACGACAATCGTGATCGCCCACCGCCTGCAGACGGCGCGCACCGCGGACCGCATCGTCGTCATGGATCAGGGCCGGATCGTCGAGGTCGGCTCGCACGAGCAGTTGCTGAGCGGCGAAGGCAAGTACGCGGCGATGTGGCGCGCGTTCGAGGTCGTCGGCTCGGGCGCGCACTGACCCCGCCGGAACGCGACACCTACGGAAGCTCGCCGGCCAGCCAGAGGTCGATGAGGTAGCGCGAGATCGACAGCTTGGGCGAGATCGACTGCACGCGCGCGTCGGGGTCCGGTTCGGCGCCGGCGTCGGACCAGTCGGCCGCCTGATGGATCTCCGCGCGTGTGAACCAGCCGGCGGCGGCGATCTCCGCCGGGTCGAGCTGCAGGGACGGGTCGCCGTGCAGCCGGCCGCTGAAGCCGAGCATCAGTGAGGACGGGAAAGGCCAGGGCTGGCTGGCGACGTAGCGGATGTCGTCGACGTGGACGCCGACCTCCTCGAACACCTCGCGGGCGACGGCGGACTCCAGCGACTCCCCCGGTTCGACGAAGCCGGCCAGCGTCGAGTAGCGGCCCGGACCCCAGCCCTGACCGTTGCCGAGCAGGGCCAGCTCGCCGCCGTCGTGGATCAGCATGATCACCGCGGGATCGGTACGGGGGAAGTGATCGGTGCCGTCGTTCGGGCAGCGCCGGGTCCACCCGGCCTGGTTCTCGACGGTCCGCCTGCCGCACAGCGGGCAGTGCGTGTGGCGCTGGTGCCACTGCTCGAGCGCGATCGCCGACGCGAACAGGGCCCCACCGAGGTCGTCGATCCGCAGGCCCAGCTCGCGCAGGGTTGCCCAGTCGCCGCCGCCCGGATCGGTGGTCACGGTGAAGTAGGGCTGCTCGCCGACCACGCCGAGGAACCGGCGCGGCACGTCGCCGGGCAGTTCGGCCGCGTTGCGGAACGCCAGATGCGGTACGCCGTCCGGGCCGGCGGCAACCGGGGTGGCCGACTTCGCGGTGATGACCAGGACACGCGCGCGCAGCCACGCCGCGGCCAGCCAGTCGGCGTCACTGCGATGAAGCGCCGCGCGGTCGAACGCCGCGGCGGCCAGCTTCACCGGAGCGATCACGACTCGATCGGTCCCAGCCCGGCCAGCGGAGCGCTGATCGTCGCCGCGTCGCCGACCAGGACCGCGGTCAGTCGCGACGGTGCGAAGAACTCGGCCGCGGCGGCGCTGACCTCGTCCACCGTGGTCGCGGCGAGTCGGGCCGGATGCTCGAGAACCCAGTCCAGGCCCAGCCCGAACGCGGCCAGCGCGGACAGCGTGGACGCCAGGCCGGCCTGAGTCGCGGTCGACAGCGCGAGCGTGCCGATCGCGTACTGGCGCACCGCGTCGACCTCGGCTTCGGTCACCGCAAGCGAGGCGATCTTGCCGAGTTCGTAACGGGTTTCCAGCATCGCCGGCGCCGTGACCTCGGTGGCCACCTCGACGTCGAAGGACAGCGCGGAGCCGAGGACGTGATGGTCGACGCGGCTGTGCGGGCCGTAGGTGTAGCCCTTGTCCTCGCGGATGTTCTCGGTCCAGCGCGAAGAGAAGTAGCCGCCGAAGATCAGGTTGGCCAGCTGCAAGGCCGGGTACCGCGGATCGACGCGAGTCACCGCGGCGCCGCCCATCCGCACCGACGACTGCACCGATCCCGGCCGGTCGACGACGAGCAGCGGACCGCCGGGCGGCGCGGGCAGCGTGGGCACCCGCGACTTGACGGCGCGGCCCGTCCACGCGGCCAGCGCCTGCTCGACCTGGTCGAGCACCCGGGCCGGTGAGACGTCGCCGACGATGATCAGCACGGCACCGTCGGGCCGGACGAGGTCGGCGTGCATCCGGCGTACCTGGGCGGCCGTCGTCTCGGCCACGTCCGGCACCTGGGGCAGGTCGAGCGCGTACGGGTGTTCACCCCACATCCGCAGCGCCAACGCCTCGCCGGCGATCACCCCGGGGCGCGAGCGGGCCATCGTCAGCCGCTCGATCAGCCGCTCCTTCTCGGTCGCCAGCTCGGCCGCCGGGTAGGTCGCGTCGGTCAGCACGGACGCCACCACTCCGAGCAGCGCCGGCAGGTTGGTGGCCAGCACGTTGGCGCCGAGCAGCAGTCGGTCGGCGTCGGCGGACACCGACAGGTCACCGCCGAGCGCCTGCACGGCCCCGGCCAGACCGGCCCGGTCCAGGCCGGCCGCGCCGGTCAGCATCGTGTCTGACAGCAGGCTGATCCGGGCCGGGGTCGTCGACTTGGCCGACAGGGCCGACATCCGCAGCCGCACCTCGGCGAGCGGGACCCCCGGCTTGCGGACGACGACGACGCGCAGCCCGCTGTCGAGCGTGCGCTCGTCGACGGTGAGCTTCTTCGCCTTGCGCGGCTTGGTGAGCGCCGGCACCGCGGTCATCGCGCACCGCCCGCGACGAGCTCGAGCACGGCTCGTCGGTCCGGGCGCAGCGCCTCGGCGGCGGCGCGGACGGCGTCGACACCGATCGCGGCCAGCCGTCCCGGCAGTTCACTCATCAGCTCGGCCCGTCCGTAGATCAACTCGAACTTGGCGAACTCGAGCGTGCGGTTGATGACCGAGTCGACTTCGCGCATCAGGACCGAGACCAGCCGGGTGCGGACCCGGTCGAGCTCGCCCGGTTCGAGGCCGTCGACGGCGATCTTGTCGATCTCCTCGTCGACCGCGCGCAGGATCGCGTCCAGCGAGCCGGCGTCGGGGTAGTGCGCCGTGATCGTCATCGTGCTCGGATCGCGCTCGTCGAACGGGTCGCCGAACTCGCCCAGGTAGGCCGCAATGTCGGTGACCAGGTGATCGCGCTGCACGAGCCGCCGC
The DNA here is from genome assembly GCA_039937575.1 of Jatrophihabitantaceae bacterium. Classification (GTDB taxonomy): domain Bacteria; phylum Actinomycetota; class Actinomycetes; order Mycobacteriales; family Jatrophihabitantaceae; genus JBDTGE01. The sequence goes on along the minus strand of JBDTGE010000120.1, from coordinate 3,230 downwards.
TGTAGGCGCGAGGCGTCGCCGTCGGACAGCGTCTCGGCCAGCAGCAGCAGGGCCAGGTGATAATCGAGGGAACCGACCGGATCCGGCACGCGGTAACCGATCGCGACCGCGGGGATCGGCGCGTGCGGATCGTCATGGGTGGCCCGGCGTTCGGCCGTGAGCGCCGGCTCGGTGAAGCTCGGCCGCTTGGGCGCGCGGCGCTTCTTGATCGGGCCGAAGTGGTTCTCGATCATGGCCCGCGTGCCGTCCACGTCCAGGTCTCCGGCAACGGCGAGGACGGCGTTCGCCGGCGCGTAGTACTTGGCGAAGAAGTCGCGCGCGTCCTCGACCGTGGCGCTCTCCAGGTCCTCGAAGCCGCCGTAGCCGTTGTGGGAGTTGGCGAACGAGTCGAACAGCACGGCCGGCAGCTGGATCCACGGGAAGCCGCCGTAGGGGCGGTTCATGACGTTGACCCGGATCTCGTTCTTCACAACCTCGAGCTGGTTGGCCATATTCTCCTGCGTGATGCGCGGGGAAAGCATCCGGTCGGCCTCGAGGAACAGCCCGCGTTCGAGGGCGTTCGACGGCAGCGACTCGAAGTAGTTGGTGTAGTCGACGTGGGTGCTGCCGTTGAACGTGCCGCCGGAGGACTGCACGTATCGGAAGTGCTCGAGCTTGTCCAGGTTGGCCGAGCCCTGGAACATCAGATGCTCGAACAGGTGCGCGAACCCGGTGCGGCCCTCGGGCTCGGAGCGCATGCCCACGTCGTAGAGCACGGCGATCCCGACAACCGGCGCCGAACGATCGGGCGCGATGACGACGCGCAGGCCGTTGGCGAGGGTGTGATGGTGGATGTCGAACGAGGGCGCAGGCAGCTTTGTCGGCACGGGACCACCCTACGGCCCGGGCCGCTCAGCCGATCTCGATGGTGTCGATAGCGGTCGGCTCCCGCGTCAGCGCAGCCCGTCCCGGCCGACCCGCGCGAAGCCGCTCCACAGCAGCGCTGCCGCTTCGGCGCCCTTGTAGAGCATCGACAGCGTGACCTTCTCGTTCGGGGCGTGGATCTGGTCGTCGGGCAGCCCGACGCCGAGGAACACGAGCGGGGCGCCGAGGCTCTGCTGGATCGCCGCCTCGGGGCCACTGCCGCCCTCGCGCGTGGGCAGCACGGTCCGGCCGTCGAACGCGGTCGAGATCGCGTCGGCGAGAGCGTTGTACGCCGGGGTGTTCAGCGGAACTAGGCACGGCGTGACTCCCTCGCCCTCCCAGTCGATCCGCGCGACGATGCCCTCGGGCGTGTTCGCGGCGACGAACTCCTCGACGCCGGCGGCGATCTTGTGGCGGTCCTGCGCTGCGACCAGGCGGAAGGACAACTTGACGAACGCGTCGCTGGGCACGATGGTCTTGCCGCCGGCGCCCTGGTAGCCGCCGCCGATGCCGTTCACCTCCGCGGTCGGCCGGGCTCCGAGTCGTTCGAGCGTCGACTGGCCCTTCTCGCCGGCCAGCGCGCGCGACTGCGCCACGGCCAGGAACTCGGCGTCGTCGTGCGGGACGCGGGCGAACAGTTCGCGCTCGTCGGCGCTTAGCTCGAGGACGTCGGCGTAGAAGCGGGGAATCTGCACGAACCCGTCGGCGTCGTGCAGCGCGGCGGTCAACCGCGCGATTCCCGTGGCCGGGTTGGGCACTGCGCCGCCGAAGACGCCCGAGTGCAGGTCCAGGTCGGGGCCGTGGAAGTTGACGGTGCACGAGACGAGGCCGCGCATCCCGGTGACCGTGCTGGGCTGGTCGGCCGCGATCATGCCGGTGTCGGTGATGACGACGACGTCGCAGTCCAGGCGGTCGCGACGCTCGGCCAGGAGCGTCTCGAAGTTCGGCGAGCCGGACTCCTCCTCGCCCTCGATCAGGAACTTCAGGGTGACGGCGGGCGAGTTCCGGCCGGTGGCCGCGAGGTGCGCGCGCAGGCCGAGCAGGTGGAACAGCAGCTGACCCTTGTCGTCGGACGCGCCACGGGCCCGCAGCACGTCCCCTTCGATCGTCGGGTCGAACGGGTCGGTGTACCACAGCTCGATCGGGTCGACCGGCTGCACGTCGTGGTGGCCGTAGACGACGACGACCGGTGCGTCAGAGTCATCGCTCGGCCACTCGGCGTAGACGGTCGGGAGGCCGGCGGTCGGCCAGATCTCGACGATCGGGAAGCCGGTGCGGCGCGCGGCGTCGGCGAACCACTCGGCGCTGCGGGCGACGTCGGGGTGGTGCTCGGGCTGAGCACTGATACCTGCGATCCGCAGCCACTGGTCGAGGTCGTCGAGCAGTTCCTGGCGATGATCGCTCACGAAGGTGCGTTCGTCAGTCATCCCCCGACGCTAGCGGCTGGCCCCCGGTCCGCTCCCACCCGGTCCGCTCCCACCCGGTCCGCTCCCACCCGGGGCCGTGGCCGAACTCCTGGAGAGCGGTCGCGGGCTCGCCGTGGCAAGTGGCTGGTTCTTGCTCAGGTTGCGTTGTTGGGTCGCGGTTTCGCTCGAGTTGGGCTGGGTCAAGGGCGCGGCGACGAGTCGGTGGTTCTTCGGTCGTCTTTCGTTGCTGGGTCGCAGGTACGTGCGGGTCGGGACTAGAGCGCAGCGACGAATCGGTGGTTCTTGGGTCGTCTTGCGTTGCTGGGCGGCGGTTGCGTTCGGGTCTCGGCTTTCGGCTTGCGGCTTCGGTGGGTCGTGAGTTACGGCTTCGGCGGGTGGCGAATTTTCGCGAATTAGCATACGAAATATGGGCAAAGTCCTTGCGTCGAGCCTTGCGGGCTGGCATAATAGGTCACATGTTCCCGTCACGGTCAGCCTCGCGCGAGACGTCGCGTGCCGCGGACCGGATGCCGGACGTGGACCCCGCAGTCATGATTCCGGAACCCTCCCCCGCGGACGCACGGTGCCGCCCGGATCAGACGGCGTGGGCGTTGACACAGCTCGCCCCAGGACCAGCGTCGGTTCAGGTGTTGGATTCGGTGTATGCGTCCCGGCTCTCCGACGCCGGCTTGATCGATGCGCTGATCGCCTCCGAACGGCAGCTCGCGCTTCTGCAGGCGAAGCAGCAGGAGTTCCTGGCCGAGGCGGCCCGTCGCGACCCGGACGGGGAGCTGTATTTCCGGGAGGAGGTCGCGTGCGCGTTGAGGCTGGCTCCGGTCACGGCGCAGGACCGCCTGGACACCGCGGCGCAACTGACGTCACGGCTGTGGGACACCCGGGAGCTGATGGACGCCGGACGCC
>JBDTGE010000119.1:0-4516 GCA_039937575.1 Jatrophihabitantaceae bacterium | reverse complement strand
AGCCGTTCATGGACTTCGCCGCGGGTTACGTCCTGCGCTCGATCGACCAGTTCCCCAAGCAGGGTTCGCGTGCGCCGTGGCGGCTGCGGATGAACTACGTGCGCGATGTGCTGACGTTGCGCCGCGGCTCGGTCGAGGAGTCGATGCGGTTCGCGCGAGTCGCCGCCGACGAATTGACTAGTTCTACGGAAGTAGTAGAGTAAGACGCATGCTGCGTCTCGTCCTGCGCCGTCACGTGGATCTGCACCGCGTGACGACGATGGCGTGTCGCGTCCTCGGCTGACCCACTCGTCATCCGCCGGCGGTAGTGCCGCGACCAGTCTCCGAGGACCTCGTCATGGCAACCCCGCTTACTGTTCGCCGTCCGGATCGGGCGGCGTCGGCCGCACCTGCTCGCGCGCTCGGGCTGGGCGAACTCGTCGATCTCGTACGGGACGTGGCCACGCGCGAGGGCATGTGGCGGCCGCGGCTGGAACTGCCCGCCTCGGGCGCTGATCGGTGGTGGACCCGGCTGTCGGCCGGCGACGACGTCGACGTGTGGTTGCTGTCCTGGCAACCGGGGCAGGCCACCGAGTTGCACGACCATGGCGCATCCGCCGCCGCGTTCACCGTCGTTCAGGGCCGGCTGGACGAGGTGCGGCTCGCGGGCGGCCAGCGTCAGGTGAGCACGCCGCGCCGGCCGGGCACCACGGCCGGGGTGGCGCCCGGCACCCCGCACGACGTGCGCGCCTCGGGCTCGGGACCGGCCGTCAGTATCCACGCGCACTCGCCGCCGCTGACTCGGATGACGTACTGGACGGACGGCGGTGGCGGCGTCCTGCAGCCGGGACGTAGCGTGCTCACGGACGAACCGAGGAGGCCGGCGCGTGAGCGAACCGATTCGCCGCACCGTGGACGACCTGCTCGCCGATGCCCGCGCGCGGCTGGCCCGGCTCTCCCCGAGCGCGGCCCGGACGGCACAGGACGGCGGAGCGGTGCTGGTCGACATCCGGCCACAGGCCGACCGGGACGCCGATGGTGAGATTCCCGATGCGCTGATCGTCGAGCGCAACGTGCTCGAGTGGCGGTTCGACCCGGCCAGCGATTCCCGGCTGCCGATGGCCGGCTACGACCTGCAGGTGGTGGTGTTCTGCAACGAGGGGTTCACCTCGAGCCTGGCTGCTTCCGCGCTGCACGACCTCGGCGTCCGGCAGGCGACCGACGTGGTGGGCGGCTACCGCGCGTGGCGGGACGCCGGCCTGCCGACGACGTAGCCGGCCGAGCGCGAACATCGGCGATTCGTCGACCCGGCAAGTCTTGATTCATTCCAGAGTAGGTGATGGAGTGGGGTCATGCCAGTTGCCGACGTCGAGCCCGCGCAGCTCCTGCGCGCCGCGTCGCTTCGGGTGACCGTGCCCCGCGTGGCCGTGCTGTCCGAGGTCTTCGTGCGGCCGCACTCGGACGTGGACACCATCGCCGCCGGCGTCCGCGCCCAGCTCGGCTCGGTGTCCACCCAGGCCGTCACGACGTCCTTCGAGCGCTGACCGCGGCCGGTCTGCTGCGGCGGATCGAGCCGGCCGGATCCCGGCCCGCTTCGAGGCCCGGGTCGGCGACAACCACCACCACGTCGTGTGCCGCCAGTGCGGCACCGTGGCCGACGTCGACTGTGCAGTCGGGGAAACGCCGTTGCCTACAGGCGAGCAACCTGAACGGCTTCGAGATCGACGAGGCCGAAGTGACGTACTGGGGCCGGTGCCCCGGCTGCCGAACGACCTGACCGAGACCGATACAGACGAAGGAGAAGATCGTGAGTCAAGACAAGCCGACCGGCAAGCTCACCACCGTCGCGGGCGCGCCCGTACCGGACAACCAGAACTCGATGACGGCCGGACCGCGGGGACCGCTGCTGCTGCAGGACGTGTGGTTCCTGGAGAAGCTCGCGCACTTCGATCGCGAAGTCATCCCGGAGCGTCGCATGCACGCCAAAGGCTCCGGCGCGTTCGGGACGTTCACCGTCACCAACGACATCACCCAGTACACCAAGGCGAAGATCTTCTCCGAGGTCGGCAAGCAGACCGAGCTGTTCGCGCGCTTCTCGACCGTCGCCGGTGAGCGAGGCGCCGCCGACGCCGAGCGCGACATCCGTGGCTTCGCGGTGAAGTTCTACACCGAGCAGGGCAACTGGGACCTCGTCGGCAACAACACCCCGGTGTTCTTCTTCCGCGACCCGCTGAAGTTCCCCGACCTGAACCACGCGGTCAAGCGTGACCCGCGCACGAACCTGCGTAGCCCGCAGAGCAACTGGGACTTCTGGTCCTCGCTGCCCGAGGCGCTGCACTAGGTGACGATCGTAATGAGCGACCGCGGCCTGCCCGCCGGCCACCGGCACATGCACGGCTTCGGCTCGCACACGTTCTCGTTGATCAACGACGCCGGCGAACGGTTCTGGGTCAAGTTCCACCACCGCAACCAGCAGGGCGTCAAGAACCTGACCGACGCCGAGGCGGCCGCGGTCGTCGCCGGTGATCGCGAGAGCGCGCAGCGGGACCTGTACGAGGCGATCGAGCGGGGCGAGTTCCCGAAGTGGAAGCTGTGCGTGCAGATCATGCCCGAGGCCGATGCGGCGACGTACCGGTTCCACCCGTTCGACCTGACCAAGGTGTGGTCGAAGCAGGACTACCCGCTGATCGAGGTCGGCGAGTGGGAGCTGAACCGCAACCCGGAGAACTACTTCGCCGACGTCGAGCAGGCCGCGTTCAGCCCGGCGAACGTCGTGCCCGGCATCAGCTTCTCGCCGGACAAGATGCTGCAGGGCCGGCTGTTCTCCTACGGGGATGCGCAGCGCTACCGGCTCGGCGTGAACCACCACCAGATCCCGGTCAACGCGCCGCGGTCGCCGGTGAACAGCTTCCACCGGGACGGGGCGATGCGCGTCGACGGGAACCAGGGCAGCACGCTGGCCTATGAGCCGAACAGCTATGGGCAGTGGCAGGAGCAGCCGTCCTACCGTGACCCGGCCGAGGCGATCGGGTCGAGTGCGGATCGGTTCAACTTCCGCGAGGACGACGACAACTACTTCGAGCAGCCGGGCAACCTGTTCCGGGCCATGTCGGCGGCGCAGCAGCAGGTGCTGTTCGAGAACACCGCGTGCAACATCGCCGAGGTGTCCGAGGATGTGCAGCAGCGGCACATCGCGAACTGCACCCAGGCCGATCCGGCCTACGGAGAGGGTGTTGCGAAGGCGATCGCCGCTCTAGGCTGACGCGCAAGCTCGACCAGCAGTCCGGAGTGGCCCGGGCCGGCAATGGCGCCGGTCCGGGCCACTCCGCTGTCGGGCCGGACTGGTCGAGCCCGGGACACACCTGGCGTCTGGCACCGTCGTCGGGTGATCAAGGTTGACCGCCAATCGTGGCGCCCCAGCGCCGCAATCGGATGTCAGATCACCCGTGCCGGAAAGACGACCTCCTGAGCGCTCGCTCTGCGCCGCCGCGCGAGCGGATGTGTCTACGCCGTGCGCTCGCGGAACCGATCGGGTGACGTCCGATCAGAACGGCGGTTCGTCGTCCGCGTTGTCGTCAGCGGCGTTGTCGTTGTCGCTGTCGGGGTCGCTAGGTGGGTCGGGATCGTCTTCGGTGGCGGGGTGTTCGGTGTTGTCGTTTCGGATGTACACCTCGTGGGTGGTGTCGATGGGGTAGGTCGAGGCGGGCACAAGGTAGACGTGGCCGGTGGGGGAGGTCCATTCGATGCTGCCGTCGGGCAGGCGGCTTAGCTGCCAGCCGGCCTCGTGCTTGCCGTGGTGGTGGCGACAGCACAGGACGGTGAGGTTGGCGGTGTTCGTCTGGCCGCCGTCCTCCCACGCCCGAACGTGATCGATCTCGCAGCGGCAGGCTCGGCGGTTGCAGGTGGGGAACATGCAGGTCCGGTCCCGGGCCATCACATAGTCCCGCAGGTCGGTCGGGGGCCGGTAGGTGGTGCGGCCGTAGTCGAGCAGGTGGCCGAGTTCATCGGTGACCAGCCGCCGCCAGGTCGCGCCGTCCTCGGCCGCCATCCGCAGGGCGAGATCGGCCGGGACCGGCCCGTACCCGTCCAGTTCGCCGGGCTGCTCGTCCAGGCCGAGCAGGGTGGAGAGGGCGACGGTGACCTGGATGGTGGGTCGGGCGCCCTGCCAGCGCGGCAGCGTCGACCGGTCACCACCACCGCCGCCACCGCTGGGTCCAGTGTGCTCACCATTGTCGTTTCGGACGACACCATCGGAGCGGCATGAGCAACTGGAGCAGTGGGTGTAGCCGTTCAACGCGTCGACCGCGAGTTGGACCAGGGGCGTCGGCGCGTTGCTGATCCGCGGTCCGCGCGTCATCGGCCCGGTTGCGGGACGCGACCAGGTCGATGGCCGTCATCAACAGTTGCGCGCCGTCGGCCGGCAACAACGCCCCGACCTGGGTCAGACAGGGGCAGACCGGCCGCAGCCACACCCGCCGATCCGCCAACGCGGCGGCGACCTGCTCCTCGACGCTGCGGTGATCACGTTTGAAGACTT